>JAUVUL010000167.1 GCA_030600975.1 Candidatus Aegiribacteria sp. | reverse complement strand
GTTTTCCAAAATTACAGCTGTAATTTTGGAAAACCTTAAAAAGTATATGACTAGTGGTCCTGTTATCGTAATGGTTTGGGAAGGAGCCCATTCGGTAGAAATTGTGAGAAAAAAAACTGGCGGAACAGAACCTCTGACATCCGACGTGGGAACAATCCGCGGAGATTTCGTTTTAGATTCATATCAAGTATCTGATAGTGATAGTAGGTCAGTTAGAAATTTAATACATTCTACTCTCCGTCAAAAACGAGTACTGTTTTTTATGGGATTCGGTCCCAGTTGCTTTATCTTCTCCGTGAATTCGTTGACAACCTCTGCATAGCGTTTCCCCTCTGATGCAGATACCCAGGAGAGCTGCAGCCTGTCCGGGTCGAGGTCAAGGGTTTCCATGACCTTTTTCAGCAGTGCGAATCTTCGCCTTGCATAATAGTTACCCTCACCGTAGTGACAGTCACCAGGATGGCACCCGGCAACGAGAATACCATCGGCTCCCTTGAAATAAGTTGATAGAAGGAGGTTATGATCGATCCTGCTGGAACACATCACCCTTATTACCGTAAACGATGGCGGAAGTTCGAGTTTTGAAGAACCGGCAAGATCTGCAGCTGCGTAGGTACACCAGTTACAGAGGAAACCTACGATTGCGGGCGTGAATTCGGTTTCTGAGAACTTGTCCATTTATCCTTTATCTCTCAAATATGGTCCGGGATGAATTAGGTTTCCAAATCACTTTATTCATATATGTGAATATTTTGTTATTTCGCGAAAAAAAAGTCACATGCCGGCAAGGATATTCAGTATTTCTTTTATCTCCTTAATTTCTATACTGTAGCATACGGTCGTTCCCTTTCTGTGACTTGAAAGTATACCTGCGTTCTTCAATATGAGCAGGTGATGCGAGATGGTTGACTGTGGAAGACCCATGCTGTTCTGGATCTCGGATACATTGCAGCCATCTACCTTCAGGCGCAAAACTAATTCCATTCGATGAGGGTGCGCTATAGCTTTTAATATCTTTGCTTGATCTTCTATACTCTTCAATTCAAACCTGCCTGTCAGAGTAAGATCTCCGAAGCTTCATTCAGTTCATCGAAGGTCAACGATAAGTACGCTCTTTAGTGCTGTCAAGATAGCTTAAATCCTGAACCCCGGAGACATATCATAGTTTAGTAATTGCTCTATAAAGCCTTTAATATTTATATGATACGGTAATCGGCAGTATAAGAGGGTCGGACATAACAGCGTACACTTGTTATAATATTGTACACTAATAATCAATGATTTAGTTAAATATTATGTATGATATATGTGAATCATTTCACTCATAATATTATATTATTAGTTTATCTTTGATTCACAAGTGTACGTTGTTATGTCCGACCCTACCGCACCGCAAGCCTTACCAGGGATGGTATCTCCCCCGCTGTAACTCCCAGGATTCCTCCTCTGGTTACTTCCAGCCTTGCAAGATCCAGTTCAACTTCCGTTGATACAGTGAAAAGAAGCTGACCCCTCTCCGGATCGTAGACATCGAAAAATACGTTCCCCGCTCCGGGCCGTTCCACCCAGAGTCTTCCCCGCGGGCCAATGGCCAGTGAAGATACCGCGAAATGGAAGGGGTCTGCGGTGTAGTCAGCCTGATGAGCGCTCTGCTGCATACGCCTTACCACCATATCCTCTTCAGTGCGTATTTCAAGTTCTGTTTTCGAAGTTCGCTGGAACGGATATTCAAGAGACCATAGGAGGGTTCCATCAGGCTTGTAGGAATACAGTATGTACTCCTCGCTGGACACATCTGCTACAAAGACAACTCCCTCTGAATTGCAGGCCATAGGGTATGGAGTGAGTATCGAACGGCCGAAGTCATTGGGAGTAAACGGTTCCAGATCCTCCTTGTAGATCACTTCGGGTCCTGATGCGCTTTCGGACCAGCGAGCCGTCTGGTGGCCGATCATGGTGTTCCCGTCATCTGCTCGAAAGATCACTCTCATTCCGGCAAACCCTCCGTCACTCATCAGATACATGACCCCGGGGTTTGCCATCATGAACCCCGGTGTTTCAATATACGAGTCAAGACCGGGTCCAAGGACCGTTACGGTTCCAGCCATCTGGTCCGACACAGCCAGATAACCGTTCTCTGAAATGGATATTGCCTGAGGCCACTGGAATTCGCCAGGACCGCTGCCGGAGCCTCCGGCCCGGGCAATGAACTCACCAGAATTTGTAATGACGGTAACTGTCGCACTTACACCATCAAGAAGTGCTATCCTTCCGCTGCCGGTGGCATCAATATCATCAACAGCAGCAATACCATAATCGGCCATGAAATCAGTCGAGATCGTGTCCGATACGACAAGCATGCTATCAGCCGGAGCCATCAGCGTATCCTCTCCACTCCGAGCCGCTCCGGTTGAACCGATCTCCTCACCCGATCCGCATCCTGCTGAAGTTATAAGACATACACCGGTAAGCAGAAAGAAAGATTTACTGTATTTCATTTTGTATCCTCCAGGGTTCAACCAATAATCAACAGGAAACCATGTGGCTTCAGGGATGCGGTTCCAAGGACACATGCTTAAAACCGCCCCGGTCTTCGAGGACCGGGCAATTTTATCAATAAAGCATCAGGACAGTGATAATGGATGCCCTACAGACGAAGCATTCTGAGGGTTACTCCTCCCGAAAGTCCGTCGTGAACGAGAGCGGTGTAGGTTCCACAGGGAACTTGGTTACCGTTCATATCGAATCCGCTCCATGTGTGGGAACCGTTGAATGAAGCGGTATACACTTTTCTGCCCATTATATCAAATATCTCCAGAACAGCAGCCTCGGAGAAGCCGGTACCCTGGATGGTCACGGAAGTGCTGAATGGATTGACGCTGGATGCCAGTGAAAGAGCAATTTGAGATCCTTCTCCCTCGATCCCTGTAGGATGAAGGTTTATTCTATACAGCTCATCTGTATAGAAATTGCTGGCCCAGAGGTACTGATCGTCCTCGAAACAGAGCCCGTGGGCAGCAGGAACGACACTGTTCCAGATGTAATCCGTAAGTGCACCTGATGTGCTGAAAGCCTTGATGGGAGAATCTGAATCATCGCAGGCGTACCAGATATCTCCATCCATGTAGCCGATATCATGGAACACCGGAAGACCGATTGGCTTGAAGAGATAAGGTCCCGATTGAAGATAACCTGAAGCGCTGAATCTCTCAACTGTTTCCCACATTGTCTGTGTATCGACCCCGGCACCGAACAGGTAACTCGAACTGGAAGCAAGACCAGAAACCTTCTGGTCTAAATCACTGCCTCAACAGTCCATTAAGAAGGAACTGACATATGCTCCAGCTGAGGTGTACCTGTAACCGTATGTTGAAGTTCCGGTTGCAGTGCCGGCGCACACATATATGTAACCGTTCAGGTAAGTCAAGCCTGTAGGAATCTTCGTACCAGTCTGGGTGCAGACCCAGGAGTGTTCAACAGAACCCGTAAGCGGATCAAGCTTATAGATCGTCTTGGAGGTCTTGTCGAGCGCCCAGAGATATCCGTCTCCGTAGCCAAGACCGGTAATATTACCGTCGGGGGCGGTCAGTGTACGGTCCAGAACTGGATCCGACAGACAGACTGCAAGTATTAACGGTAGAACAAGAAGCAAAACAATTTTCATAAATACCTTCCTTTCTTGTGGGAATTTACTTTGATATTCAAATGAGGTCAAGAACGCAGCTGTTCTTCCAGCTCCAGAGCGGTTCCAGCAGGGAGGTCGCAGGTACCGCCTCTGCATACGAAGGCCGCCGGCATAACTGAAATATCGAAAATATCAGGTAACCATGAAGGCCCCCCGGAAGTATCTGCCGGAGAATCTCCTCAGGAGTTCACCGCTGGATCTCGAAGATACAGTCGCTGTCGTATCAGCGGATGTACAACATTTCCTCCTCTTTGTAGAGGTGTTCGGGAGCTGAGGGCACATCGTATATTCTCATGACCTCTACCGTCAACCGGCTAAGGAGGTATATGAAATCCTCCTTGGCAGTGAAACCGTAACCGGTGATTATCATGTACGCCGCTAAAACGAAGTTCTCGCTGTTTGAAACCAGCGGTCTGCCCCTTATATTTCAACTGGAGTTCTTGTAAAGTATCCGATTTAGTTATCCAATCACTTTTCAAAGTTTCAAGAGTGCTGTTTCTCCAGGTAATGCCATCAGGATTTGAAATGGATGATTCTGCTCCTTCACTTGACGGAGGACTCTACGAAGCATGAAATCTCCAGCAGTTTGACATTTTCCGTTAATGCAGTAAATTAGATGGGGCTAAAGTTATTATAATAAGCTAATTTGAAAGGTTCTGGATTCAAATGGAGCTCAGTTCCAGTCTTGAGGATTACCTTGAGGCTATCTATAATGTGATCATAGTAAAGAGTGCGGCGAAAGCTACCGATATTGCGAAGAAACTGAATGTAGCTAATTCCTCAGTTACTAATGCCCTTCAGATCCTTGTAAAGCGCGGTCTTGTTAATCATGCTCCCTACGATATCATCACATTGACGCCCGAAGGCAGGAAAATCGCAAAACGAATAGCATGGAAGCATGAGATATTCCGTGACTTTTTCACTTCCGTACTTGCGATAGACACTGATACCGCTAACAAATGCGCATGTAGTATAGAGCACATCATACCGGATGAGGTTGTTGAGAGATTTGTTCAGTATCTCGATTTCGAGAGGCAATGTAAGTATGGTGGGAAAAGATGGGTTGAAGGATTCGGATTCATGCACAATCCAAAACCCGACGAGAATGATCCATGTGAGGTTCGTAAAGAGAAAAAGGAACAGGATGCGCGGTCGGAGAAGTAGAGCAGGCAGCCATTTTGTTAGATTGAGTGAACTTCGTCCCGGTCAGAAGGCGAGGATAATTGCCCTGAGGGGCGGCAGGGGATTCCGGCAGCGGTTCAGCGGAATGGGATTGCATATAGGAAGTGAAATAGAGGTGCTTCAGTCAACCGGAAGTAATGGTATGATTCTCATCAGAACCGGTGACACACGTTTGATGATAGGACATGGGATGGCGCATAAGATATTTCTGAGGCTTGAATGATCTTTTTTTTAGAGCAGGATTTAGAATAGTCTAAATATTCTGAATTAAACATTGAAAGGAAACCTTATGAAGGTTGGTGATCTGGAAATCGGTTCCGAAGCGAAGGTCACTGGATATGAACAGGGCAGCAAAGCATACCGTCATAAACTGCTGAGAATGGGACTCGTGAAAGGCTGCCGGTTAAGGCTTCTCAGGAAAGCACCTATGGGGGATCCTGTTGAGATCGAACTGAACGGTCAGAAGCTCACACTGAGAAAAAGCGAGGCTGACGTTCTTATTATCGACACTGCAGACTGAATACACGGAGATAGAATGAAAAACATTAGAATCGCGATTGCCGGTAATCCGAAT
>JAUVUL010000139.1 GCA_030600975.1 Candidatus Aegiribacteria sp. | reverse complement strand
TGACATTTTCTTGATCTCATTCCGCTGTGAAGGCGTGTCAGGTGGAGGTTTAGACATATTCTCCAGATGGCTGGGGGAGTGGCTGGGATCTGAGATCAGCGAGAGAGGACTGACTGCCTTCCGGGAAAAACTCTACGGTTTTATCGACCTGCTTGATGAACTGGGTGATCCTGTGGCCAATGAGACAACGGAAGAGTTGCTCAGGGCGGAATCCGTACTAGCTGCCATGGCGGGTTTCCACTGGGAGAGGTCACTCTATCAGGGGCTGGATCCCAGGGGCAGGTTCCGAAACACCGTATCTGTCATCGCCGCCTTCATCAGGGGACATTGCCTGCTGCATAAGACGGTCATAGTGATTGACGATCTTCAGTGGATGGATCCCGATTCCGTAAGGCTGTTGGCTGGAGTACTGGATGAGCTGGGGCAGAGCAGGCCGCCAATGCTCCTCCTTACGAGACCGGGCATAAATGAGACAACCATAGAGCTGGGGTTGACCCCGGAGGAGATGAAGCTGCCGCCACTTTCAAGAGCCGGCTGCATGAGCTTCCTGGAGTGGAGCCTGGGCAGGGAACCTTCTGAAGAGCTTCTGGACTGGTTTCATCGGCGTACCGAGGGAATTCCATTCTTCATGGAGCAGTATGCCGGGGTGTTGAAATCCGCGACAGGCCCTCCCGATGAAGAGAGTTTTCCAGGTAATATCCATGCACTACTTGTAGCAAGGTTGGACAGGTTGGAAGCGAAGCTGAAGGAGGCAGCACTTACTGCCAGCGTACTCGGCAGGGCTTTTGATCCCATGATTCTAAAACGTATTAGATCAGATGAGGATCTGGAAGATATTCTCGTCAAGGGTATTGTTGAGAGGGTGTGGGAGCTCACGCCGGACGGACGGTTCAGTTTCATTCACATTCTGTTGAGGGAGGCCGCCTACAACCTTCAGCTTCATTCGGAGCGCAGGAGGCTTCATACAAGGGCAGCGGAGGAAATGGTGAAAATCTGGGCTCACCGGCCGGAAAAGGCTCAGAGTATTGCGTATCACATGGAACTGGCCGACCGCGCAGAGGAGGCTTCGCGCTGGTACATTGAGGCTGGCAGGTACTCATTTTCCAGGAGGATGACAACCACGTGCCTGGACCAGATGAGAAAGGTTCTTGCTCTATCCGGTGATGTCTCCAGAAAACTTGATGCTCACAGGATGATCTATGATCTGCATTCCTCCAACGGTGCCTGGGAGGAGGCTGGAAAAGCAATTGAGATGGCAGCGGGGGAAGAGAACCTGACCTCGAGGGATCAAGCAAGGGTACTGATGATGCGGGTTAACCTGGCAACGAACATGGGCAGACCGCAGGAGGCACACGAACTGCTTGAAGACCTTGAGGAACTAAATCCAGAACTGAGACCGCAGATACTTAACCACCGGGGACGCATACTGATGCTGCAGGGGAGGACGGAGGAGGCAATGGAACACCTTCTTGCTGTCCACAGAGAGCTGCAGGATGGAACACCAGAGGAAAGACTGGTGGCGGCAAAGGCTCTGGGCAACGCATCGGGCTGCATGCTTCGCCTGGGTCAGCTGGAAGATGCGGAAAAGTCCTTCAGGAAAGTATTAGCCTATGCTGTAGAGACTGGAGATATGGTAATGGAGACCCTGTCTGTGGGTAACCTGGCACTGGTCTATAAATATCTGCCGGGCAGGCTCAGCGACGGAAAGAGCATGACGCGCAGGCACCTGGAGCTTGCCCGGAGGACCGGAAGCCGCCTGCTGGAGCTTCAGGCTCTGGGTAACCTGGGCACACTGCTGGAAAGGGAAGTCCCTTCCGAGCGGGCCTTCGAGCTTCTTGAGGAGGCTGTAGAGCTTGCCCGAAAATACGGAGGTAGTGAGACACAATCGATATCCCTCTGCAGCCTGGGTGCTGCCTTGCGGAGAGTGGGCAGGTTCGAACGGGCGTTGGAGCTTGTGGATGCATCTATAAGTATCAGCCATGGAGATGGATTGGGAATTCACCTGGTCGATCTCGCGCTTGAGAGATTCCATGTCCTGATGGACATGGGACGGCTCGAGGAAGCAGGAGAGCAGATCAAACAGATCGATGAGTGGTCTTTCCCGGTTGAATACACGTCCTCCATAACCTGGTGCAGAGGCAGATTGTTGCGACTCCAGAACAGGCTGGAAGAAGCTGCAGAGGTACTGAGAGAGGGGCTGGAGCAGGTCACCGACGAGTATGATAGGTTTGACTTTCTCTACGAACTCTATCTAACCACCGGAGATAAAAAGGTTCTCAGTGAATGCCTGAAGCTGGGGGAAGATGTTCTGAGGATAACACCTCACTGGGATCTCCGCGCAAAACTGGATAAGTTGAAGAAGGCAGCTGAAAATCTTCCGGATAAGAAATAGATCTGGTGTAGACTGCAGGATTAGTTCCCGGATTTGCCTGTCCGTGATAATATCCGTATTGTCTTATACATATTGAGAAGGATTTGGAGTTCCCATGAGTGTTATTACCATTCTGATGGCAGGTATCATGTCCGTAACAGGAATATGGAGCCGATGGGACAGGCACGATGGGAACTGGGATGAGCTGGCTCCTCTTCTCGCCGCTAACGGTTACGATGCTGTATTCTACATGGCTGCATTTGGTCCTGTTATTGATGAAGAAGGCCTGAGGGAATGCCTGGACGCGTGTCTTCCTCTTGGTATTGAAGTCCATGCATGGGTAATCATGTGGAGGATCGATTACGTACCCGGTGTTCAGCTGGGAAGCCTGCACAGGGAGGAGAGACTGCAAGCGTATAGCGATGGAGAGGTAATCTGGAACTGGCTGAATCCAACCGACCCCAGGAATGTGGAACTCATGGCGGAGACCTGTCTCCGGATCGCCGCTGAATACCCGGTAACAGGGATTCACCTGGATTAAATCAGGTACAAGTACTACCTTTCAGGTTATTCCGAGAATACTTTTGACCGGTTCCTTGAGGAGTCGAACCTGAGATCAGTGAATTGGCCTGATGATTGCATACAGGGCGGGGAATACTACGAAAAATTCATGGAATGGCGGGCCGGCAAGATAACCGATGCCGTTCGCGCGGTAAGGGATTCCCTTAACAGAATCAACCGGGTTGTCCAGCTGTCTGCTGCTGTGATGCCTCATGAAAGGGAAATGCTTCTCTTCGGCCAGATGTGGAACAGGTGGCTAGAGCTGGGCCTGCTTGGTTTCGTGGTAACCATGAACTACACCGAATCCGATTCCCAGTTCGTTGTCTGGTGTGAAGAGCAGCTTGAACTTGCAGGTGATCACATGATCCTGTGCGGGATAGGAGAGGTGTCCGGCTTTACGGAACTCACAGAAAGGGAAACTCTTCACCAGACAGCTCTTGCTGAGGATATGGGATATGATGGGTGGGTTGTATACCACCTGTGCGATGAGGTTATAGAAAGACTTCGAAACTCACAGTAAGCGGAAAATTGAATATTCAGTGTCATGTATCGGCTGAACTTGACGGAGATATTTTTTATGTTTAATACACGTTTGAATATTACACGAGCTGAACTGCTGATCTGCGTTATACTCTTCCTTTCTACGCTTTTTCTATACGGTCCGATTCTGGGACACTCTCTGCTGGCAAATGACTTTCTGGATCTTGACCATACTTTCAGTATGCATTCTTTCTCACGATTAGCTATCGCCGGATATAGGCCATTGAATGAAGCAGTCTACGCGATGGATGCTGTTGTATATGGGCCTGAAAGAGCCTGGGGTTGGTATCTAACGAATATTCTGTTTCACATAGCCTGCATTGCAGTGATGGGAGTCTTACTGTCTCAGCTTGGTTTCTCCAGAATATCATGCCTGATTGGAGCCACTATCTTCGCCCTGTCCTCGGCAGGTCCAAGTACCGTGGCCGTAGTTTCAGGCAGAACAACGATGGTCGCATTGCTGCCATTACTGATTGCATTTATCCTTCATATAAGGTGGATACGAAACGGTGGAAAACTGAATCTGATACTGGCAATGATCCTGTTCCTTATTTCTCTTCTGTCCAAGGAGACCGCTCTTGCCTGCCCGTTGGCTTTCGCGACTTTTTCCGCATCACTTGCGTCCCGCGCCAGAGTCAGATCCTTTCTGAAGTCTTTCCTGCTTTATCTGATTCCGCTGGCAGTGTATGCCATTGTAAGGATATCGAATGTTGGTCTTGCTGTTTCATATGCACAAAGCACGACATTCGGCTTTTTTATGATTAATAACATGCTGCTCCTGCTCAGAATTCCTGTAGCTCCGTTCATCGGAAGCCTTCCTTTACGTGTGCTGTTACCGGTATTCGTTATCGGGATATGGTTCCTTCCGATTAAAAGAAGTTACAAATTCATGATACCGGCAATTGGAGTAATACTGCTGCTCACCGTATCTAATATCGGTCCCAGATCGTACTATGCTTATGCATGCCTTCCGGCATGGGCAATCCTTTTTGCATCGATCGCTGATAGCATGAAGCCGAAATTATCAGTTCCATTCTTCTTAGTAGTTTTTGGAGGAATATTTCTCAATTCATTCGACCAGGTGAGAATACTTGGTGATGTAAGTTGCTACGTTGAGAATACAATGGAGAGAATGATAACGTTGGACAGGAGGGTACCGGATTCCAGACCCATCTTCATCTCCGGGATTGATTTCTCAATTGGGAACTTCAGTACCTTCTGGCCTGGAGCATATACTGAGGCTCTATCAACATGCGGATACGACCCGGATCATTCGATACTTAATGCTGACGCATTCTGGGAGGCTCTTTACCCGGCATTCCAGTCCGATTCCACCATCAGAGTGCATTTCGCCTGCCTTGGTCAGGAAGACTTGGTTGTATCAGAATTTCAGCCATCCAGCAGATTATGGAACATTATTCTGCCAGAGAAGAGAGTCGGAATATCTGACAATGGAAGAATATATATCTCAGATTCTCTGTCACTGTACAACAGTTGCTGGATAGTGGCAGAAGATATTGATGATATCAGATTATCCCTGCCCTATCCGTTTGATCCCTGTTCTCTTCTTGTTATTGAACCATTTGAAATAAGGCGGGATACATGCTGGTTTGATCTGGAAAACCTTTATGGCTGGATACTGGCATCAGAACCTTTCTCAATAGGATTGAATTGTGCGGCAAACCAGAACATCGATTTCGTTACATTCTCTTCGGAAAGACTATGGGTGGAACCTCTTGAGCACAGAATCGCGGAAAAGTTAAAAGTTCTGAACAACTCGGATAACTGATTGACACCGGTCGTGTAATAGTGCTATCATGAAGTCTGGTATTACATAATTATTTCTGGCATAGCGTCCGGCTGTACACCGATTAATTCCTGTTCACCATATCCTGTCATCGTGGAGGAACATGATAGTCATTCTTGCTTCTATGATTCTCGCTACCATACCTGTTCCCACGGGTCCAGCAGGTCTCAGTATGGAGGAGACGGCAATATCTCCCCTTGAAGTCCTTCCAGCTTCCTTTGAGGCTATTTCATCTGTCAGGGGCAACAAAGGTGACATCGTCCTGATAGTTGTTGCCGATTATCTTGCAGATCCACTGGCAGCTCCTCTCGCGCAGTTCCAGAGCGATATCGCGTCGGAGGGATGGACAGTGGAAATACATGTCATGAGCGGGGGTACCGCTGAAGACATTAAATCCCTTTTTCAGAGTACCCCTGACCTTGACGGAGCTGTCCTTGTTGGTTTTCTCCCCTGCGCCTGGTACGAGGAGGATTACTGGGGATCCGAGGAATTCCCATGTGAGTTATTCCTTATGGACCTTGACGGTATCTGGACGGATTCAGATCTTGATGGGCTTTACGACAGCCACAGCGGTGAGGTGGCACCTGAGATCTGGAT
>JAUVUL010000362.1 GCA_030600975.1 Candidatus Aegiribacteria sp. | reverse complement strand
TCACACCCAACAGCGTCCACCAGTCCCACCCGTGCTCCGTCAGTAGCTATACTGAGGTTCACCGCTAAGATTTTATCACTGTTCGTCATTTAACCATCCACTATGTGCAACGTTATCCGGTCACGGTTTCGGGGCGTAATGACCATCACAGCATGCTCCGCTCGATTCCCGATCACAGCATGCTACGATCGATTCCCGGGGTCAAGTACCAGAAGTGTTGTTGCCGATCCGGGTTACTCAGTATTGAAGTATCTGGATGTTCTGATGACTCAGGAGATCTTCAGATAATTATTATGCCCATGAGGCTGATTGACGTGCTGAATAAAAGAAGCTGGAGTAGCATCCGTTGTGCAAATGTACTGAATCGGAATTTCTCTGCAAGCCCCGGCTGGTAGGGTAACTCTGGCTCGGCTTCCATGAAGACAAATGAACATCGATCTCTATGTATCATAATGATATCGGAGTTGTGCAATTAGAAGGGCATCATCTTTACATTTGTAAACTATCCTGTGTTCATTATTGATACGCCTGGACCAGTAACCGGACAGGCCATGTTTTAATCGTTCCGGTTTACCAATGCCTTTGAAAGGTGAAAGCTGTATATCTTTGATAAGCCTGTTGATTCGCTTAAGTATCTTTTTATCTGTGCTTTGCCAGTAAAGGTAATCTTCCCACGCGATCGAGGAGAAAACCAACTTCATTCGATGAGTTCTCTCTCTGTGCCATTGTCGGCTTCAAGCTCGAAAATAGATTCCAGCAGCAGTCTTGCATTGGTTGGGGAACGGAGCAGGTATGTTGTCTCTTCCATGGCCTCATAATCTTCAAGAGACATTATTACTACTGGATCTTCACTTTTACGGGTCACAATGATTGGGGCATGATCATCACAGACCTTTGCCATTGTTTTAGCAAAGTTAGACCGTGCTGATGTATAACTGATCGTTTTCATATTAACTCCAAACTGTACATGTACATTATTCTGTACTGAATAATAATTATATTTGAATACACTGTCAACACAGAGAACAAGTCATGAACTTTCCTTCACAACTCATTATCGAGATATCCGGATATTCGGACTTGATTTTAGAACCTAAACTGTTTGACCATCCGGTAAGTACGGTCTTCCCTTTCTTTCATGCTCCATTTAGTTTATTTTTACCAGCAAATGGATCTGCTTGAAAATATCGAAGTCAAAGAACCGAAGCCGCCCCTTGCCGATCTCCTCCGTCCCCGAAAACTGGAGGAGGTGGCGGGACAGGATCATCTGTTGTCGGAAAACGCGGCTTTCAGGATGGCCCTTACGGAGGGCGTCCTGGGATCGTTCATACTCTGGGGACCGCCGGGGTCAGGCAAAACAACCCTTATACTGCTTGTTTCGGAGTACACCGAACAGAATTTTATCCGATTCAGCGCTGTTACGGGAGGAGTCAAACAGGTAAGAGCGATAGTGGCTGACGCTTCAAGGCTCAGGCGGAACGGAACAAGGACACTGCTTTTCGTAGATGAAATCCACAGGTTCAATAAAGCACAGCAGGATGCTTTCCTGCCCCACGTAGAAAACGGAACCATCACCCTTGCGGGAGCCACAACGGAAAATCCTTCCTTCGAGATAATCGCTCCGCTTCTCAGCAGGTGTACGGTTTACCTTCTCAAAAGGCTCGAGGAATCAGACATAATCTCCATACTCGAAAGAGCTGCCGGACATACTGCATTCAGTGAAATGAACCCCGGGGGTATTCAGGAAGGTGTACTCCGCATGATTGCCCTGGCTGCCGATGGAGACGGCAGACGGGCTCTGAATACTCTTGAACTCCTGGCCGGGATGGCTTCCGGGGAGGCTATAACAGTTGAACTGACCGAAAAGGCTATCCTGTCCTCACCGCTCCGTTACGACAAATCCGGAGAGGAGCACTACAATCTTATCAGCGCTCTTCACAAGTCACTGTGTTCGGGTGATGTAGACGCCTCGCTGTACTGGCTGGCGAGAATGATGACTTCAGGTGAGAATCCCCTTTACATCGCGCGAAGGATGATCCGTTTCGCCACTGAAGACGTGGGTCTTGCAGACCCATCCGCACTTACGGTTACGATGAGAGCCGCTGATTCCTGGAGATTCCTGGGGTCTCCCGAGGGTGATCTTGCCCTGGCTGAAGCTGCGTGTTACCTGGCCCTGGCTCCCAAATCCAACTCCGTCTACTCGGCCTGGAAGAAAGCTGTTTCGTCGGCTGCGCTGAGCGGCAGCCTTCCGGTTCCCCTGCACCTCAGGAATGCGCCTACGGAACTTATGAAGAGGCTGGATTATGGACGGGATTATCAGTATGCTCATTCACAGCCTGGAGGGATTGTGACCCACAGGAATTTCCCCGATGGAATAGAGGAGGAGGAATACTACGTTCCTTCTGACTCGGGGAGGGAAGCAGCAATCACAGAAAAACTGGCCGAGTGGAAAAGGGTAAGAGACAGAGCAAGGGGTGATCATTGAATTCTGAATCGTCAGCTGCAATCCTGCGCATGAGAATGGTTTATCGAGACCTGGCGGACGCGGGAATAACCGATGAGCGTATTCTCAATGCTTTTATGAGAATACCAAGAGAGGATTTCGTTCACCCCGGTACAAGTCTTACTGCCGCGTACGGCAATCATCCCTATCCTATTGGATTCGGGCAGACGGTATCACAACCCTACATCGTTGCTTTCATGCTTCAAATGCTTGAATGTGAACCGGGAAACAGTATACTTGAAATAGGTACAGGCTCAGGTTACCAGACAGCCATTCTCGCCTTAATGGGAATGAAAGTGGTTACAATAGAACTTATACCGGATCTGGCTGTGAATGCAAAAAGGACCGTCCTTGCTGTTGTTCCCGG
>JAUVUL010000375.1 GCA_030600975.1 Candidatus Aegiribacteria sp. | reverse complement strand
GGCTCAATCGATCCATATGTCACGGATGGCGATAACTTTATCCAGTACAGAGTGCTTCTCGCAACGACAGACATGGGTGATACTCCAGCGCTGCCCATTCTTGAGGATGTTACACTCAACTGGACGACGGTCGGTATCGCTGATCCCAACCGTCCTGTAGATGTGTTCACTCTTCGCATTATGTCTGCAAATCCGAGCTTTGGCGCTCCTGTCATCGCTTTCTCGGTTCCCGATATCTGTAATGTAAATCTCAGTGTCTTCGATATGTCCGGGCGTGTTGTCGCCAGAATCGCAGATGGAGAGATTGAAGCCGGAAACTATCAGGTAAGTATTGAAAACCTGGTTCCCGGTGTATATCACTGCAGGATGGAAGCCGGCGAATTCATAGATGTACAAAGACTTGTAGTTTTGAAATAGACTATAATCCTGATCTCACAAGCGGCGGCCTTCTGGTCGCCGCTTTCTTGCTATGCGATCTGTATGATGCAGTTACACGGAATTTCAGGCGCTTATAGAAGTAATGTTATATAAAACGTCATTCTTGCGCTTATCTGCTCTGTTTCGCTCCGGAGTGGCCTGGAAGTGCCGCCAGCTGATTCCTTTTCTGTGAAGGTCTTCTAGCCACGTAGATCTGCATGCCAGTTTCCGGATTGATGCCGGTATGATACATTGCCGTTGCCATAGTCATGGGTGTGGGAAGAAATATCTGAGATTTTTCCGGCCGCATATTCTGCCTTCTCAGCTCATCCGCGGTCGTGTGCATATGATTCAAATCGCAGCCCGGGAAGGCAACAAGTATGTAAGGTTCAATGTACTGTTCCCTGCCGGCTTCTCTTGAGATACTTTCGAAAAGCTCCTTGAATCTCCTCCAGAGATCAGGAGATGGTTTCCTCATCAGTTTCAGTACTTCAGGTGCGAAGTGCTCCGGGGCGATCTTCAGGTACCCTGATACGTTGTCCTTTACCAGCTTCTTGATGAAATCCGTATCCCGCAGAGCTAAGTCGTGGCGTATACCGCTGGAAACAAAGACATTCCGTACACCGCTGATCTCCGCAACAGCATCCAGAAGCTCGATATAAGATTTATGATCGGTCCTGAAATTCTCGCATATGTCAGGGTAAAGGCATGAATATCTCCTGCATTTTTCAAGGGCTATGCCGCCTGCACAACCGAGACCGTAAAGATTCGCAGTGGGTCCGCCAAGGTCGGTGACTGTTCCACCGAAATACCGCTTGCCTTTAAGCGTCTCTACTTCCCGCAGGACAGAAGCCCGGCTCCTGCTGCTTATCAGCTTCCCCTGGTGCAGCCCCAGGGCACAGAAACTGCAACCTCCCGCGCATCCACGGACAATTGAAATCGAATTTTGTATCATCCTGAACGCCGGTATCTCATCAGTGTAGATCGGATGGGGTTCCCTGGAATATGGAAGTTCATATATCCTGTCCATCTCTTCAGTGCTCAATGGATACTGAGGCGGGTATACGATCACCGCACGGCTGTCAGCTCTCTGAATAACAGTGGAACCGGAAAAGGGACTGATTTCACTTTCAAGCAGCTTCGTCATTTCCATGAACGAATCGAAACTGCGCGTAACCTCCTCATGGGAAGGCAGTTCTATATGTTTTCCAGTATCCGTTCCCACGAGGGCTTTTGCGCTTGTGTAGACTGCGGTACCCCTGATTCCATGAATACCTCTTCCTGAGGAGAGGGCATCGGCAATGGAGCCAACTGCCCTCTCACCCATTCCGTAGACAAGAATGCTGGCTTTTGTATCAAGGAGAATCGATTTCCTGACCCTGTCGCTCCAGTAATCGTAATGGCTGAACCTTCTCAGGCTGGCCTCTATGCCCCCAATTACAACTGGAACTCCGGGCATTGTCCTCTGAACGAGGTTTACATATTTCAGCAGTGCCCTGTCAGGTCTTTTCCCGTGCTTACCACCTTCGGAATAGGCGTCGTTGGAGCGGATTCTGTTCAGGGATGTGTAGTGATTCACCATGGAATCCATGGCACCGGAGGTAATTCCCACGAAAAGCTCCGGAATACCCAGTTGCAGGAAATTTTCCGTGGAGGAGATGTCCGGCTGGGGAATAACTCCAACCCTGTATCCAATACTCTCCAGGTACCTGCCGATGAGAGCCGCTCCGAAGGAAGGATGATCTACGTATGCATCCCCTGTAACCAGGATGATGTCACATGTATCCCATCCCAGGAACTTCATTTCTTTCCTTGTAACCGGTAAAAAAGGAGCCGCTTCGATCATGTGTTCTCACTTTCCCTTCCTGACGAAAGAAAGTACTTAAACCAGGTGGGTATTGACAAGCCCTTCAAAAAAGCGGACACTGGTAGTGAACGGGCGTTTACACTGAGAGGAGAATAGAAATGAATACAGAGAACACGTCACTGTTCAGCGGAAGGGTATCGGTCGGAAGAACAACTTACTTCATAGATGTAAGGCAGGCAGTTAACGAAAGGTTCTACATTTCCATAACGGAATCCCGCAGAATGTCAGATACCGGCTTCGATCAGAACCGGATATTCCTTTTCGAGGAGAACCTCGAGGAAATCGGCAGTATGATATCAAAGGCGGCTGAAGATCTCAGGCTGGCAGACGAAAAAAGAGGAGAGCTGCCGCAGGACGGGCCATCAAGCAAGTACGAACGAAGCGGAAAAACCTGGACAGAAGAAGAAGAGAAT
>JAUVUL010000316.1 GCA_030600975.1 Candidatus Aegiribacteria sp. | reverse complement strand
TGATGAATATCTCAGCAGTCGCTGAAGTAACCTCTCCAAGAGCTCCGAGGGTCATTCCCAGGGTTCCGGAACCTTCGAAAAATCCTGCATTTCTGATAACCTCTCCACCGGAGGTGGCAAGGCTGTCAATCCTGCCCTGGATGTGAGTCCAGCTGGTACTTGGAGGGTTTTCATAAGTTATTAATCGCGATTTTTCGACTGAACTGCTATCGATATGAATGGTCTGTTCCGGTACGGGGCGTTCCTCGCTGGCAGAAGGCTGCAGAAAAACCGCGAGCCCGAAGACTATCAGTGAAAAAACAATCATCGATATGAGTACGCTTGTAAGATGAAGCCTGGAAATCAACCGTACTAAGATCAGATACAGGAATACTGCTCCCAGGCAGGCGGATGTTTCCGGAAAATTCAGACTTCCGTGAGAAGTACGCAGAAAAAACAGCGGGACAAACAGGAATATCGTAATAATAACGAAGAGTATCCTGCCAGGAATCCGCCTTATGAATCCGGTCAATTCGCCTCCCCGCTCAGGCTCCTGTCTCTCAGCATTCGCAAAACTTCTGATACTTCACATTCAGTTTCAGTGCCCGATAACATGTTCTTGAGTGTGATTTTTCCTGAAGCGACTTCCTCAGGACCGATAATCGCAATGTATCCGATTGATTTCCTGTCAGCTACTCTGAACTGTTTTGAAAGGTTCTTACCGGTGATATCAATTTCAACCGAAACACCGACGTTCCGCAGGTTTTCCGCAAGGTTCACCGCGAAGGTTCTCTCTTCATCGGAGTATATCGCAAGGAAGATATCTGCAGGATGCTTGCCTGAAATACTATCAGGTATCAGTCCGTAGGTTTCCAGGAACAGTTCCAGCGTAAGCAGTCCAAGCCCGAACCCGACTCCGGTTACCTTCTGGCCGCCGAACATACCTACCAGGTTATCGTACCTGCCTCCCCCGCAGATCGCCCTCCGGTTTTTACCTCCCGTATCCATAACCTCGAAGACTATTCCGGTGTAGTAATCGAGACCCCGCACAACAGATGCCTCGAACTGCGCTTCCGAAATACCGGCATCCCTCAGCATTCCGCTGAATCTTACTATCTCGTCGCAGGCTTCGCTGCCACCAGCGGCTTCCACAAGCCAGGGCGCATTCGGATCGCTGCACGACGCGAAATTGATAACAGTATCTGCGCTCCGTTCGATCTTAATTCTGTTCCTGACCAATTCCTCCCATTCATCAGGCTCTAATTTGTCCTTCTTGTCGATCACTGCAAAGGCCTGAGCCATCTCCTCTTCCGTCATACCACAGCTCTCCAGAATCTCTGAAGCAAGTCTTCTGCTGGAGTAGCGGATAACGTACCGGCCAGGGCTGGCGTTGAGACTGTTCATGATTCTTCTAAGTACAAGAAACACTTCAAGCTCAGCTTCAAGACCGGAAACTCCAAGGATATCCAGGTTGAACTGCATGAATTCCCGAGCCCTTCCGCGCTGGGGTCTCTCGTACCTGTAGCAGACCGGAAATGACATCCACTTGACCGGGTATATAAGTTCCCCTGAAGCTGCTACCATTCTTGCCAGCGAAGGAGTGAGCTCCGGCCTCATTATAAGCTTCCTGCCCCCTTTGTCGGTAAAATTATAACTCTGCTCAACAGCCAGTTCGCTGCCGGATTTTGCCAGGAAGAGCTCAAGAGGCTCAAGAACCGGGGTCTCGTATTCTTCGAAGCCGTATACAACCCCCGCTTCTCGCAATCGCTTGATAATATAATCCTCAATCCTCTTCTCACCGGGCGTAAGCTCCCTCATACCCTTGAGAGGTTTCCTGCTGAGTACCATAAAACTCCTCTTATGAAAAAACCATGTAAACACGACTATACTGTGGAAAAGGAAGAGAAAATTCAAGTGGCAGCTGTTTACCGGGGAACGGGAACCTGCCATATTTGTTTCTAGAATGCACAGCAATTCTGTCAGGAGGATATCTATTATGAAGAAATACTATATGATCTCCTTAGCCCTTTTTTCCCTGATGGTGCTTTCCATGGCATGCGAGGATGGCCCATTCAATCCCAATGGGTGGAGCACCACATCACATGAAGGTTTCGTATTGAAGTGGAGAGTTCAGGGCAGTAACCTGGAAGCTGAACTTAAGGGTCCCTCAACGGGATGGATTGCCGTAGGATTCGCAGGATCCTATATGATGCATAATTCTAACATAATAATCGGATATGTAAGCGGCTTTTCCGTCAATATCAGGGATGATTTCGGAGTTGACACCAATACCCATGTTTCCGACAGCGATCTGCAGGGCGGTGAGCAGAACGTATCGCACAAATCCGGCCATGAGGATTCGGGAACAACAACGATCTACTTCACGATCCCCCTGGATTCAGGAGATCTTTACGACAACGCCCTTTCAGAGGGACAGAGCTATAATATCGTCTTCGCCTGCAGCGCAGACGGAGCCGACAATTTCACATCGAATTACACGACCATTACGAATACTTCGATAACAATCTGAAAAACAGACGGAGTTCCAATGAATTCATTTTTCAAAGAGATCGAGCCTGACGATATTTCTGAGAACGTCTTCAAACTTATAGCGGAGAACTGGTTCCTGCTGACCGCAGGCACTCTCACCGGCGGATACAACACCATGACCGCAAGCTGGGGCGGACTGGGACAGCTCTGGCACAAGAGAGTAGCTTTTGTATTTGTGCGGCCCCAGAGACATACACGGAAATTCATGGAGAATAACGTGTCCTTCACAATGAGTTTCTTCCTTGAAGATTACAGGGATACCCTGAAGTACTGCGGTTCCCACTCGGGCAGGGATATCGACAAGGCTGAGGAAACAGGCCTTACCCCCTTCGAACCGTCAGCCGATACAGCAGCCTTTGAAGAGGCCAGGCTGATCCTTGTCTGTAAAAAACTCTATTACCAGGATATTCAACCGGAAAGATTTCTTGACAACGGAATCGCCGGTCTCTATCCTGAAAAAGGTTATCATCGCATGTACGTCGGTGCAATAGAGAAAGTTCTAAGCCGGGATCAAGACTGACAGCATATTCTCAATTGGAGATGTGATCGTACATTAACTGTGGCAGGAGTTCTTCCATGTCAAGATCCAGCTCAGCCGTATAGCACCTCTCAATATCAAGGTTTTCCAGAAGGCTATTCATGGCGAAATTTCCATCTTCCTCAAGCAACCCCCGGAAAACTTCGTACCCGTTGCAGGTTACAAGAATATCCGTGCTGAAATCCACCATCTCGGGATGGAGGAGCAGCCGGATCCTGCAGAAACGGTTAACGGTAATATCAAACCGGTTCTGTGAGTACATGGCTTCAACCCTTACCGAAGATCCATACCTCGGAAGTAGCCAGTAGTATTCCGGAGGGTTGAACCTGTCCCGCATTTCCAGTACTTCTCCATCGCGAAGAATCGCTATGGAAAAGTACTGGAAATG
>JAUVUL010000013.1 GCA_030600975.1 Candidatus Aegiribacteria sp. | reverse complement strand
CTCGTGCTGTCAGTCTTTCTTAATCCATTGTGGCCTGCTGTACTGGGAGTGATGCTGGCGCTTTTTCTCGTTTATTCCATACCGCTCATACGCAAAGTATACCCGTTCAGGGGATTGAGGTCTCTCCCCGGTTCCAGGGACCTGATGTTTGCAGGAGCATGGTCCTTTCTTCTTGCATTTCTGCCAGGTTATATATCTGCCGGTGAAGCCATTACACCGGGAATTGTGATCTGGGCGGCGGTCCTGTTCTTTCTATTCCTGAGCAGGTGTCTGCTCACAGACCTTGTTGATCTGCAAGGAGATGCTCTGATGGGAATGGACACCATTCCCATCCATGCTGGTAAGTTCATGAGTATTCGGCTGTTCTGGCTGTGCTTCTCACTGGCATCGGTTCTTCTCGCAGCAGGTATTGCGTCGGGTTATCTTCCCGGCAGTGCTGCAGCGTTCTTTCCAGGACCTCTGTTCCTTGCAGCGGGGTTTCTGATCCTCGCAAGAACCCCCTTTCCCTCGGAGCTTTTAAAAAGGGTAATTGCAGATGGAAGCCTGTTTGCTGCCGGACTCCTTCCAGTATTGATATGTACTGTAGAATAGTAAGGAAGAAAACAATCAGATTAACTGTGTTTGCATGTCTGCTGCTCGTTATTATTTCGCTTTCCTCATGTACTGTTAATCGGACTGTCGTATCTGAAGAAGAAAATGGCATCGAGCCTCATGCTGTGTGGAATCTTATCATAGTAACCGGCAGAGTTGTCAATCTCCGATCCGGCCCTGGAACGGTTTATGCGATTCTGGGGCAGGTTCATGAGGGAGATTCCCTGCAGGTTACCGGAGGGCTTGATGACTGGTACAGAATTTATGTCCCGAGTATGTCCCTATTCGCCTGGATTTACGGTCCGTTAACTTCCGGAACGGAACTTCCCTGATATATTCGAAGATGATTGTTTCTATGCTTTTTCTGTGACTGTGCAGTTTGATATATTACCAATAATTATGGATTGTTGCGGCATTCCAATTCCGAATGACTGGAGAGTCGCTCCTATCCTGAGCGGTCTGTGCTGAATAATGGATCAGCGCTGATAAGGGGTTTCAATGATTGAACGTTACTCAATTCCGGAAATGAGGGAGATCTGGACGACTGCATCCAGGTATTCCCGCTGGCTTGAGATCGAGTTGCTCGTAGTTGAGGCAAGGGTTGAATCAGGGGACGTCCCGGTGGAAGACCTGGAATTGATAAGGGAGAAAGTGTCCTTTGATGAAGGACGTGCAGCTGAGATCGAAAAAACTGTACGGCACGATGTCATAGCTTTTCTTACCAGCGTGTCGGAAAGCCTGGGACCTGAATCCAGGCACATTCATTACGGCATGACATCCAGTGACATACTTGATACCTGCCTGGCTATGCAGATAAAGGACAGCGGAGAACTTCTCATGAATGAGCTTGATGCCCTGGGCGAAGCCCTCAGGGGTCTTGTCCGAAGGACCCGTGGTGTCATGTGTATTGGAAGAAGCCATGGTATGTTCGCTGAACCTACCACGCTCGGCTTGAAGTTCGCCGGTTTCTATTCCGAATACCTGAGAGTACGTAAGCGGCTGGAAGACGGGCTGAGATCAGCATGCGTGGGTAAGCTGTCCGGGGCGGTTGGAACCTACGCTCATCTTGATCCTTCAGTCGAAGAGTACGTATGCAGCAGACTTGGAATAGGAATTGAGAATATTGCGACACAGGTTGTTGCCAGGGACAGACATGCGGACTTCATCTACGCCCTTTCCACCGCGGGCGGATTACTGGAGAGGCTTGGAATCGAGATAAGGCACCTCCAGAGATCGGAGGTAGGGGAGGTGGAGGAATCCTTCGGAAAAGGCCAGAAGGGTTCGAGCGCCATGCCCCATAAAAGGAATCCTATCATCAGTGAGAGGTTATGCGGTCTTGCCAGAATGCTGAGGGGATACCTTATTCCTTCCCTTGAGAATACGGCTTTATGGCATGAACGGGATATCTCACATTCATCCGCAGAGCGTTTCATTTTTCCGGACGCCTGCGGTATAGCACTGTATGCACTCAGAAAGGCGGTTTCACTGGTTTCGGGTCTGAGGGTACTTCCGAAAGCCGTTGCGGAAAATATCGATTCCGCAGGTGACAGGTTCTATTCCCAGACTATTATGCTGGCGCTTATAGATACGGGTCGTACAAGAGAGGAAGCGTACAGGCTTGTTCAGAATGTGGCGATGAGTGCTATGGAGAGTGGTAAGGGATTCCTTGATATGGTAAAGGATGATCCAGAAATCGGTGAGTATCTCACCGGTGAGGAGATCAACCGAAGATGTATCCTTGAGTATCACCTCCGGAATGAGAATAATACCCTTGACAGACTTGGTCTGATACATAAAAATGAATGATTTCGCTGGGAGGGTGATATAAATGGTACCAGGTATTATAGCAGGATTAGCAGCTGGTTCGCTGATAGTGTGGCTCATTCTGATAATCCAGAAAAGAAAGAGGGTAGCGGGTTTTGAAGAACGTATACACACGCTGAAGAATGATATAACTTCTCTTCGATACCAGCAGCAGGAAGCTGACGCGAGGCAGACAAGATACGATCTCGAGATAAAAAAGCACAGAGACCTGACAATTATCTTCCCGGATATTGTCAAGCAGGTATTCTCCGCCAGGACACCGGATGAGCTCGCCAGGCTTCTGGCAAGGGCGATGAAAAAACTCACCGGTTGTGAGAGAATCGCAGTTTTCATCGCAGACGTAAGGGGTGGGAAACTGGGACTGGTCTACTCCGAAGGGCTTGGAGACATCCTGAAACATCCTCTGGTTGTGAATGTGGGGGATGGACACGTCGGCTTCGTAGCGGAAACAGGATTGGTTTTTGAAAAAAAGAATCTTGATAAAGAAAGTGAACTAACGAAGAAGAGGCTCGAAAAAACCGCCATACTTAATTTTGTGCCCGACATAGCAACACCTATGATGTCCCAGGGTGTTCTTTACGGCGTAATTTGCCTTGTAGATGTTCCGATAACAGCCATATTACCAAAGGAAAGACTGGTCTCGATTGCGGCGGTTGGCGCCGCAGCCCTTGAGGGAATACGGCTTCTGGGCAGGTTCGAATCCGCCTCGGATATGGATCCGGATACCGGATTACCTGGTAAGGGAAGACTGAAACCGGTCCTTGTCCAGGAACTGGAGAGAGTAAGCAGGTTCGACAGTGCCCTCGCTATTGTCGAGCTGGTTATCGAACGGGGCAGTATTGATGACCGTTTCCGCGCCAGGGAGTTCATGTCAATAGGCGCCAATCATATAAAAGCAACAATGAGGAACATCGATATAGCCTTGCGTACGGGAACAGACAAAATGACCCTCCTGCTTCCCGGAACCGACCAGGATGGCATGGAAAATGTAATGCAAAGGCTGCTGGATGACATTCCGAAGCTTCAGAATGATGCCGGAGATCCCCTTGGCGTAGTCCGCCTTAGATACCTGATAGTAGGAGCAGGTAAGGAGGAAACCCTGGAGAATGTCCTCGAGATCCTTGATAGTAAGGCATACATCTCTTCCCTTGGCTGATCACTCTGTTAACATGTTTTTAAAAGGAATTACTGGTGTTGAAGGGAATTGATGAACCTCCGGGATGAACTGAAAGAAGCCATCAGGCATCGCAGCCTGGCCATGACGATTGAAGAAGCCGAAAAGCTTGCCGGATACGTGGGCAGGATGCCGACACCTCTAGAGCTGCACCTCTTCGATACGATGTGGAGCGAACACTGTTCCTATAAAAGTTCCAGATCTGTATTGAAACTGCTTCCTACCCATGCAACCGGTGTGGTTGTGGGTCCCGGGGAGGATGCCGGTATCGTAAAATTCACCGATCATGACGGTTTCTCCTGGGATCTTGTTGTTGCCCACGAGAGTCATAACCATCCGTCCCAGGTTCTCCCCGTTGAAGGCGCTGCCACCGGAATAGGTGGTATCGTTCGTGATGTGTACTGCATGGGTGCCAGGGTAACAGGTTCCCTTGACCTGCTCCGGTTCGGGGATCCTCTGGGCAATTCAGGGGAGAAGTCAAGGGCTATATGCCGCGGTGTTGTAGAAGGCATCTGGAAGTACGGGAACGCTCTTGGTGTACCCAACCTCGGTGGTGATACAAGATTCCATAAAGGTTACGATGACAACTGCCTTGTTAACGTTGTTGCACTCGGTTTTGTAAGGCATGACAGAATAGTACACAGCTTCGTTCCCGTCGAAGCACATGAAGAGCAGTACGTTCTTATTCTGGTTGGAAAGCCTACCGATGATACGGGTTTCGGTGGAGCCACATTCGCCTCGACCGATCTTGAAGACGAGTCCGAGAAGGGAGCGGTTCAGGTGGCTGATCCATTCCTGAAGAGAGTGCTTTCCGAGGCTAATCTGAATGTACTCGATTATCTTTTCGACAGGGAGATCAAGTTCGGATTCAAGGATCTGGGCGCAGGTGGAATAGCCTGTGTTACCAGCGAACTTGCGGCCCATGGAAACCTTGGCATAAAGGTGAACCTTGACCTTGTTCCCGTATCCATTCCTGAACTGCCTTCAGAGGTTATTGCATGTGCCGAAACCCAGGAACGGTACGGGCTCGCTGTGCCCCGAAGGATATCAGCTGAGGTTCTTGAAATCTACAATGAAAAATACGAAATGCCCCGGTTGTTTCCCGGAGCAGGTGCTACAGTTATCGGTACATTTACCGCTGAGCCTTTTTACAGGGTCCTCCACCGGGGTGAAGAAGTCGCCAACACTCCAATTGAGTACATAACCGAGGGAATAGTATACAAAAGGAACTGGGAACCATCCCCTGTGCCTGTAATTGAACCGGATTCCAGACCCTGCAATCCGCCTCTGGATTTGAAAAGAATGCTGCTTTCCATTGACGGGGTCAGCAGGTCTCCCGTATGGAGTTATTACGACAGTGAGGTTCAAGGTAATACACATTTCAGACCAGGAGAGGCTGATGCCTGTGTAATCGTTCCGATTCCCGGATGCAGGGCGGGATTGTCTGTCTCAGGAGACGGTAATCCCTGGATCGGTGAGCTTGACCCCTTTCTTGCGGGAGCCCACGCCGTAGGCGAAGCCGTCCGGAATGTTGTAGCAACCGGAGCCACTCCTATTGCAGCCACAGACTGCCTGAATTACGGAAACCCTGAAAAAGCCGATGTCTTCTGGCAATTCCGCCGAGGTGTGGAAGGAATTGCAGCCGCCTGCATGGACCTTGGCCTTGAAAGTGAAGACCCTCTGCCCATCGTCTCGGGTAATGTAAGTTTTTACAACCAGTCATCGAAGGGGGGGTCTATTCCCCCCTCGCCCATAGTCGCTGTCTTCGGCAGGATAAATGATTTTACGAAGTCCACCGATATATCTCTCAAGGCACCAGGAAACCTGATCATCATGGCAGGTGACCGGAAGGATGAGCTGGGGGGCAGTCTTTACTATAGAACATGTATTGGTCACAGGGGGGGCAGAGTCCCTGCATTCAGGGGGAAACTCGAACGGGAAATGGCCCGGTTCGTACTCGAATGCTGCGAAGCAGGTATATCAAGAGCCGTCCATGACATTTCGGAGGGGGGAATGATACTGGCGGCAGCGGAAATGGCCATTGCTTCCCGACCTGACGCCAGAAGGGGAATTGTTTTCGATACTGAAGCGATGGACCCTGTTGTTCTCTATTCCGAAACACCGGGTTATCTCATTGAAATGTCACAGGAATCCTGGGATGCAATAGAAAATAAGCCGGAATTTCTTTCTGTGGCTGGAAGGGTGACGGATGAATTCTGTATAGCAGCGTCCCGGTGGAGAATGGATCTTCGGGAGATACTTGAAGACCATGCCAACAGGCTTGACAGAATTATCTGGAGAGAGGAGGTAACGGAATGAAGTCCGCCCCTCTTGTTGTGGTAATTCAGTTCCCCGGATCAAACTGCGAGTATGAGACATCTCGTGCTGTACAGAACAGTGGCATGGATAGCTGTATTTACCGGTGGAATCAATGGCAGGAACTGAAGGATTCTCTGCCGGATGCTTATGTACTTCCCGGGGGATTTTCGTTTCAGGACAGGGTTCGTGCCGGCGCTGTGGCCGCAAAGGAAAAAATAATGGATCTGGTTTTCAGCGAGGCTGCAGGCGGCAAACCTGTTTTGGGTATATGCAACGGTGCCCAGATACTGGTTGAAAGCGGTATGGTCCCCGGATGGGAGAGGGGAAGGATCGAATCCGCCCTTGCGGCGAATCACATCAGCGGACGAAGTGGTTATCTGAGCAGGTGGATATTCCTTCATGTCGCTGCAAAGGCACGGAAGATCTGTCCATGGCTTGGGAGGACAGGCACCGGGATTTTACCTTTGCCCATAGCCCACGCCGAAGGAAGGTTTGTCTTCTCGGAGGAGAACCGCTACAGAGCCTCGAACAGTGCAGCTCTGAAATATTGTGATGAAAAAGGAACCGAAACGAGTGATTATCCGGCCAACCCGAACGGTTCCTTCCTTAACCTTGCCGGGATCATGAACGACCGCGGAAACGTGCTGGCAATGATGCCTCATCCTGAAAGGGCTTATTGGCTGTGGCAGCTTCCTCCGTACCTTCCCGGAGAATGGGGTGACCGCAGAGATCAATCACTCCATTCCGGTTCCTATGCATCCACAAAGGGTCCCGGATCGCTTTTCTTCACGAGTCTGGCAGATTACTTCAGAGGGGAGCGCTAATATGGGAAATATCTCTATCGTTGTCAGTTTGAAAGCCCCCGATCCGGCGGCCATGACCGCCATGTCAACTTTCAGGCGGATATATCCCGAAACGTGTCCCGACAGTCTTGAGCGGTACGATTACTGGTGTTTCCTGAACCCTTGTCTGGGTAGAGAAACCGTCAGCGGGATAGTATCCCGCTACCATGATATTGTCAACCCCAACAAGCAGATATGGTCCTTCATTGATGAGTTCAGCAAGCTTGTTGACCGATCGGATGACAGGATGGTATGGATCGATGTTCTTGTAACTGACAGAATCGACAGTGTTTCTGAGAACTGGACAGCAATCCTCCGCAGAAACAACTGCGAGGTTGAAGGTGTCCTCTGTTCAGTTCTATGGCGTTTCGGTTTTACATCCGGGATATCGTTCGATAATGCCAGAAACAGAGTCCTGGACCTGACTGTCTCCACCTACAGAGATCACGGCCTTCTGGCAAATCCGATTTCCCAGAAGATCGATCTTCCTGCCCCGTTACGAATTTGATCTGCGCAGAACATCCCTACGCGCGATTCCTTCAAAAGGCACAGAGACCCCAGCAGTATACCGGGGGAGAGTGGAACCTTGATATCACTGTAAGTGGGAGGCCAAGGGTCACACTTGTATATCCCGATATATACGAGTTGGGTATGTCCAATTTCGGACTTGTAATTCTCAGGCATATTTTAATCTCAAGCAATCAGTTTGATGTAAGAAGAGCATTCTGTCCTGCTCCGGATATGGATGAGATCATAGGCAGGGAGAACCTGGAATGGGTTGATCTGGAAGGATGGGATCCTGTCCGTTTCAGCAGGGTCGTAGGTTTTGGCATTTCCTCCGAGGCTCTGTATACGAATGTGCTTCATCTCATAACCAGAATGGGATTGCCCCTTCGCAGCAGCGACAGAGATGATAATGCTCCCATTATCCTCTTCGGAGGTGGCGGTCTGGGTAACCCGCTTCCCCTTGCTCCCTTTGCGGATATTTTCTTTCTGGGCGAGGCAGAGGAACAGGCGGTAGATTTGTTCAGGGTTCTTGCGGGTGTCGGTTCCCATAGCGATCGGTTGAAAAAAGCCAGCGAAATACCAGGAGTATACGTTCCGGCTCTGGGAAAGAAACAGGTGAAGATACAGAGGATCGAAAGCCTCCGAATGGAATATGCTCCGGTGAGACAGCTGGTTCCGAATTCCAGGATATCGCAGGACAGGGCAGTCATCGAAATTGCCAGGGGCTGCACCAGAGGATGCAGATTCTGCCAGGCGTCACAGCTTTACAGACCCGTTCGGGAGAGACCGACTGAGGAGGCAGTAGATCTGATGGATAGAACCCTCAAATCAACAGGATGGGAGAAATCCGGCCTCCTGACCCTTTCGCTCTCCGATTATTCCCAACTGCCTTTGCTCCTGAGCGGTATGGATATGCTGGCCGAAAAGCATCATGCAGCCATAGGCAGGCCATCGATGAGGCCGGATACGATAAACCGGCTTGGAGAAAGCCGCAGCATTACCGGCAGGATCACTATTGCGCCCGAAGCGGGCACGGAATCGATGAGGCGGAAGATTAACAAGCCCATGTCCGATGAAGTTATTCTCACTGCGGTTGACACCGTTTTCAGAATGGGAGCAAAGGGGGTAAAGCTCTATTTCATGGTGGGTCTTCCGGGGGAATCCGATGAAGATGTAACCGGGATAGGTGAGCTTGTATTGAAGATAGCAGGAATTGCACGGAGTCATGGTCGTAATTCGAGAAAGAGCATTACAGCAGCCCTTTCTCCATTTGTACCGAAAGCGCAGACACCGTTGCAGTGGTCACCGCAGATGGATGAAAATGAACTCTGGCGGAGAATCCGGATGGTGAGGAAAATCTGCGGAAAGAAAGTTTCTCTGAGCTGGAACAGCCCCAATATAGCCATTATCGAGGGGTTGCTTTCGCTGGGTAATGACGAAGATACCGCTGATATGCTGGAGAAAGCCGTTTCTCTTGGGGCAAGGTTTGACGCATGGACCGATAGATTCAGATGGGATATATGGAAAGACCTTATTGACGGTTACGATCATCTTCTGACACGGTTGCAGTCAGGTATCGAACCGGGAGAAGAGCTTCCATGGAGCTTTGTTTCCACGGGTGTTTCTGAGGTGTTTCTTAAATCGGAGAATAAACGATATTTAGAAGGCCGGAAAACCCCCGACTGCAGGGAGGAGGGATGCAGGGGATGTGGAGCCTGCTCCGGAACGCGGAACAGCAGGGAAACACCCGTCCGGGATTACGCCCCAGATCATTCCGTATCATCGGCAAAATGTGCTGCGATACTGAGGGTACGCTATTCAAAGACGGATTGTACTGCATACACTTCCCATCTTGATATGGTACGGATGTGGGGAAGGGCACTGAGACGTTCTGATTTGCCTGTATCGTGGTCTGATGGTTATGTTACAAGGCCTAGAGTACATTTTGGCCCTTCTCTTCCACTTGGTATTGAGAGTATTGCAGAGTATATAGATATAGAGTTTAATACGATACATGTTAGCGGGGTTGAAGAGCTTCTCAACCGTTTCATGCCTGCAGGTCTCAGGGTTGAGGAAACCTGGACACTGGCCCCGGATACACCTCCACCCGATGGAAGCTCCGTTTCAGCCGAATACAGTGTGTCGTCGGATTGCGGATTATGGACAGAAGAGGAAGTCGAAAGGACAGCAGAGACCCTCGGTAACAGTGAGCATGTACTCAGCGTGAATGAAAAAGATGGTTGTGTCGTATTTATGACTCGAACGGATAGCAGAAAATCCCGTCCGGATCTGCTTTTATCCGAAATTCTGGATTACCAGGTAAGAATTAAACGGACGGATATATATATCAGTTACGATAGTAATGGCTGGAGATCAATAAGGTCTCACAGCAGAGATTTGGAGAAGATGTTCTTTGAAAGTTGATTTTATAATAAACTCCCATCCGGAAGTTACAAGAATTGGAATTCTTGAAGACAACAAACTGATGGAGATAATCGTTGAAGATGGCAACGAGAAAAGACAGGTAGGAAACATCTATCTGGGAAAAGTAAATGCCGTTCTACCCGGTATGCAGGCGGCCTTTGTGGACATAGGTCTCGAGAGAAGTGCCTTTCTGCATGTTAGTGATACCCGTTCCGGTGCGGTGGACACCGAGATGTTCACAAAGTCCCTTGCCAGCGGCTTACCAACAAGCACAAAAGAGGTAAGCGATTCCATAGAAAAAGTCCTGAAAAAAGGACAGGATATCCTTGTACAGGTTACAAAGGAACCCATCGGGACCAAAGGTGCGAGGGTCAGCACCAGGATCTCAATTGCGGGAAGATATATCGTCAGTATGCCGGGTGAATCCGTTACCGGGATATCAAGGAAGATCAGTGACAGATCGGAAAGAGCACGACTCAGGAAGATCCTGTCTACTGTAAAGACCCCTGGATACGGTATTATCGCCAGGACTGCAGGAGTCTCGCAGGATGAAAAAGCCTTCAAGGTGGATATGGATATGATTGTGCAAAGATGGAAGGAGGTCGGACAAACTGCCCTTAAGAGGAAAGCTCCTTCCCTTCTTCACCAGGAACAGGATATTGTGACTATTACAATGAGGGATCTGGTCACACTGGATACCAATTCCATAGTTACGGATTCCAACACGGTAGCGAGGGAAGCCCGGAAGTATCTGAAAACCTGTGCCAGCGGCATGACAGGTAAAGTAAAGTATTACAGAGGAAAAACTCCGATATTCGACCATTTTGGAATAGAGCAGGAAATAACGGGGATAATGGACAGAGAAGTACCCCTCAAAAGCGGGGGATCACTGGTCATCGAGCATACGGAAGCTCTTGTAGCAATCGATGTTAACACAAAAAGATACGTGGGCAGGAAGAAACAGGAATACACTATCCTCAAAACCAATCTGGAAGCTGCAAAGGAAGTTGCAAGGCAGCTCCGGCTGCGCGACCTCGGCGGGATTATCGTCATTGATTTTATCGATATGGATTTTCCTGACCACAAGGAAAAGGTGCTCAATACTCTCAGGAGCGAACTGGGCAGGGATAGATCGCCTACTAAAACATGCCAGGTAAGTCCTCTCGGGCTGGTTGAGATGACCAGGAAAAGGGTTCGTCCGAGCGTTTTTCAGTCTCTCTCTCAACCCTGCACTTGCTGTGGAGGTTCAGGCAGGGTGATGTCCACGGTGTCGACAGCTACCAGGTTGGGGCGGTTTATTGAAAGAGCGTCCCTTGACCGGAAGCACAGGAATCTTGTGATTTCCGTTCATCCGAAACTTGCCGAGTACCTGCATGAAGAGGAGGGAAAGAGAAT
>JAUVUL010000327.1 GCA_030600975.1 Candidatus Aegiribacteria sp. | reverse complement strand
CCAATGGTCTGGAGGCCGGCTGGATCGATGTTAAAATGACCGGCAGCGGACTTGAGATACCGGGAGCGGCACCCGTTGCCAGGGTTCTGCAGTCGCATTTTGACAGAGTTGTAGAAATCCCTGATACCTCTGAGTTAATAGCTACAAACGATCATACGGAGATTCAGGGATTCATTGACCGGGAGAAGAACATTTTCAGCCTGCAGTTCCATCCGGAATTCTCCCGAGCTGAAGGTAACAGATTTTTCCTTGAGGAAGCCCGGCTCCTGGAGGAAAATGGCATCGATCTTGAGTCCGTGCTTGATGATGGGCCATCGATTGATACAGGAAAAGTTTTCTTCGAGTATTTTCTCAACACTTTCCAGAATCCCCGAAACGGTTCAGCCTCTGGATATGAAAAACAAGAAAGGTTAGATAGATGAGGGTATTAGAGAACATCGAACCCAAAGAAGTCTGGTACTGGTTTGAGGAGATATCCGGAATTCCCAGACCGTCCGGCGAAGAGAAGAGGATCGCGGATTTTCTGGTTGAGTTCGCTAAGAAAAGAGATCTGGAATACAGTCGGGATGATGTTGATAATGTTCTTATCCGTGCAGCAGGCTCAGGTAAGGCGGCTGATCATCCAGGACTCGTACTGCAGGCTCATGTTGACATAGTTGCTGAAAAAACGGATGGAAGCAGCCATGATCATTCAAAAGACCCTATCGTTCCTGTCATCCGGGGTGACTGGGTCACTTCTCCTGACACTACTCTGGGTGCGGATAACGGAATAGGCGTTGCGCTTATGCTTGCAGTGCTGGATTCTCAAGATACCGTTCATCCTCCTCTGGAGTGCCTCTTTACAACGGATGAGGAAAGGGGGCTTACGGGAGCCGGCAATCTTGACCCGGAATGGATTAAGTACAGGCGTCTTTTAAATCTCGATTCGGAGGACGAGGGAGTATTTACGATAGGTTGTGCCGGGGGGATGGATATCCATCTGAGCATGCCCCTGAAGCGTTCTGAACCGGTTGACTGTTATCGCCTTGAAATTTCCGGGCTGAAAGGCGGTCATTCCGGGATGGAGATAGATAAGAACCGCGGGAATGCGATCCGTTTTCTTGGAAGAATTCTCAGAAGACTATGCATTGATCACAACTGCCGTATCGCAGGAATTTCAGGTGGTACAAAAAGAAACGCGATCCCTCGAAATGCATCCGCTTTCGTTCATTTTCCAAAGGGTGACCCTGATCATGCAAGGGAATACATGAGCCAGGTATCGGAGGAGATGACACTTGAATACAGCGGAATCGAAGATGGGATTAAAATCCGAATGGAGCATGAGACTGTCAATTTAGGGCCTGTGGATTATGAAACTGGCTTGAGGATTACCGATCTGCTTCTAGCTCTTCCACATGGAGTGGAGAAGAAAAGTGGTGTCATTGAAGGACTGGTAGAGACTTCCGTTAACCTGGCTATCGTCGCCATGAGCGATGAGGAATTCAATGTTGAACTTACCGTAAGAAGCCCGCTTGCAAGCGCGAAGAATGCTCTTGGCGAAAGAATTGCTGCCGTTGCACGACTGTCAGGATGCGCATTCGACACAGGTGGCTCGTATCCCGGATGGATGCCTGATTCGAATTCCATATTGCTCGCAAAGCTGATTGATATTTACATAGAGGTATTTGGGCATGAGCCTCGAGTTGAATCCATCCATGCCGGCCTGGAATGCGGCATAATCGGTGACAGGATAGGGAAGATGGACATGATATCCATGGGTCCTGATATCATGGATGTTCACATACCGGGAGAAAGGGTCAGCATTTCTTCACTTCAGCGTTTCTGGAAGCTCTTCTTATCCGTACTTGAAACTCTGGATTAAGGACCCGGGATGCAGGAGATCATGGATTTCAAGCGAAGGCTCAGTGAAATATTCCAGCTGGCTTCAGATGAGATGTTGACGGTCTATGATACTCCGGGAGACTGGATATCCCTGACCGATTCCCAGATCAGGCTTCTCGAAGATAACGGTAACTCTTCCGAGAACTGGTCAGGAGTAAGGGTATTCAGAGATGCCGCACTTGATTCTGTCCGGAACTGTGTTTTCAAAGGCGAAGTCAAGATAGCCATGACCCCGGCTGTGATTGAAGGTAACAGGATTGATCCAGTTCTCCGTAGCTGCGGCCTCGAGAATGTTGAAGTTCTTCCCGGATGCAGGATCGAATCCACAAACCTGCTGCGAAACCTCCATATAGGAGAGGGCGTTGTCATAGAGAACTGCGGCAGGCTTATATACGAGCAGGATTCCATGTGCGGCTGCGGAGTTGGACTTGAACTCGGTGTTGAAACCGGGGAGAGAAATGTCCCGTCTTCCCCCTGCCTTGATACAGACCTCGCATCGGTACTTTCGGGTGGCTGTGATCGAAGTGATAATCTCGCTGTTTACCATACGTTTCTCGATGGATTCATATCGGAGCTGAGATCAAAAAAGATCGGGATCATTGGAAAAGCCTGCAGAATTCAGGACACGTCTGTTCTGGAGAACTGCTTTATAGGTTCCGGTGTATCCATCCTGAATGCATGCGCGGTAAGGAATAGTACCGTACTGGGTGGAGAATTGAATCCAGTTTCAATACTTGATGGCGCCATTGTAAGGGATTCGATATTGAAATGGGGCTCCAGAGTGGATTCAATGGCCATAGTAGAGAAGTCCATGGTCGGGGAAGCGTCGGTTATCGAAAAGCACGGCAAGCTTACATTATCCTTCCTGGGACCGAATTCGGTACTTGCAGAAGGTGAGATCACGGCATCACTTGCCGGTCCTTTTACATCGTCTCATCACCAGTCACTCCTGATAGCCGCCAGGTGGCCTGAGGGGAGGGGAAACATCGGTTACGGGGCTAACGTTGGGAGTAACCATACTTCAAGGCTTCCGGACCAGGAGATAAGACCGGGAGAGGGTATGTTCTTCGGACTGGCATGTTCCGTTAAATTTCCGGCGGACTATTCGATGGCTCCCTACAGCATTATCGCAACAGGTGTAACCGCATTGCCTCAGAGGGTCGAATTTCCCTTTTCACTGATCTGTGAGCCCTTCAATTCAGTTGATGGCATAGTACCTGCATTCAATCAGATCATTCCGGGATGGGTACTGTCCGATAACCTCTTCGCTGTACAGAGAAATGAGAAGAAGTACAGGTCCAGAAACCGCGCCAGGCACTGGGAACCCGGAGGAGATATAATCAGGGAAGACACTGTGAGAATGATGATGAGTTCTCTACAGAAGCTTGATGTACAATCGGTAAAGGAGATATACACGGAAGCGGATATACGCGGACT
>JAUVUL010000100.1 GCA_030600975.1 Candidatus Aegiribacteria sp. | reverse complement strand
TTGACTACCTTGCTGAACATCCGGAGCTTAAACAGAAACAGCATATCTGAACTCAAACAAACTCATGATTTCATGGTATTGACAAATTCCATCTATTTTGTATTTTCATTGACTGAACGGTCAGTCAATCGAAAGCAGGTGATTCATGAGTACAAGGGACAACATACTGGATGCCGCTGAGGAGGTTTTCGTTAACAGCGGGTTCTCCGGCTCCTCAATGAAGAGCATCGCTGAAAAGGCTCATGTGGCAAAAAGCCTTATTTATCACTACTTCGTATCCAAAAGGGAATTGTGGGACGAAGTCATTCATAGAAGGATATCCCAGGCAAGACTTCCGGACAGGATGATAGAGATGGTGTCATCCATTCTATCGGACGGGCTGGAAGCAACAAGGAAAAATAGAAATCATAACACCTACTTTGAATTTTTAAGGGATAACCCCCAGTTCGTACGCATGCTTGCATGGTTAAATGCAGAGCAGTCTCTATGGATCTGTCCTCCCGTTGAAGTGCGGAAGGAAGTCATCAAAAAGCTTAAGGAACTGCAGGAAAAGGGAGTTTTCAGGGATGATGTAGATCCCAGAGCGTTCGTTGTCTGTTACATGTCCATCTATGAGATGTGGTTCATGTCCCGAAGCAGGATTTCCGCCTGGTTTGACGAGGACATGAGTGAAGGTGAAATGACAGAGATATTCATAGATACAGTCGGAAAAATCCTGCTGGATGGAATGGCAGGATCAAAATGAGAAAGAATGTCGTTCGGATTCTATTCATTCTCATGTTGCTTATATCCTGCGGCAAGCCGGAGGAAATGGCTGAAAAATTCATCCCTGTAACTGTAATGGTTGCGGAACCTCAGGTGATAAGCTCAACAGTTATAGCAGCATGCAGACTCGAATCCAGCAGCGAAGCAGTCATTACCGCTATGAATCCGGGCAGAATACTGGATGTTGTCGTCAGCGAAGGTGATGAAGTTCAGGAGGGGGATATCCTTGTTGAGCTTTCAACTGATCAACAGTACAGCAGCGCTGTATTCGCCTCATCAGCACAGCTTACGGCTGCCAGAACAGCATTGTCGAATGCCGGCGCTGATCTTCAAAGGGCCGTGAGACTCAGGACGGACGGAGCTATCAGCGAAAGTGAATACGAAATGGCCCTGGCCGCATCAGCAGCTTCGGAAGCAAATGTAAGGCAGGCTCTTGCAGGATACGAAAATGCAAGAAGTATGGAGGAAAGCGGAAAGATCCTTGCCCCGTTCAACGGCACCGTCACCAGAGTATGGGCAAAGGATGGATACATGTCTTCGGGGCCTCTTGTTTCGATTGCGGACGGTGGTGTCATGAAGTCAGAACTACTGATTGCAGACCGTCATTTTCAATATCTGGCAGAAGGGCTGCCAGTTATCTTCTCCACCTCACATTATCCTGGAGAGCTATTTCGGGGAGAAGTAATATCCTTCTCATCATCTGTGGATCCGGTATCGGGGCTGGTTTCCGTTATGGCGCAGTATCATGACGATTCAGACAGACTTCGTTCAGGGATGACCGGTAATGCGACCATCGGGCTTGAAACCTCTGAGAATACTGTGGTTCTCCCCCTTCGGGTACTCCTTCATGAAGATGAATCCGTATGGGAAGTGGCACTTGTCCAGAACAATGAAGCTCAAATCGTTCCGATAGAGATCGGGATTGTAAACGGAACGGATTTCGAAATAATTCGGGGAGTTGAACCCGGAGACTCGGTTATTTGTCTTGGTCATCATCTTGTTGATGATGGCTCGCCTGTAAAGGTGGTGCGATGATGAACCTTCCCGGACTTGTCATTAGAAGAAAAATTACTTTCATGATGATTTTCATCGTCATGGCCGGTGCCGGTCTGTTTGCGGTAACGCAGCTAGGCATCGATTATTTCCCCGATGTGAGTCTTGGGGAGATCTCCGTCGTAACAATTCTCCCCGGTGCCGGACCTTCCGAAGTGGAAGGGCTTGTGACCGAGTTAATTGAAGACGCAGTCTCCGGGGTCGAGGGTGTTGAAACGGTTGTTTCCGTTTCCAAAAACGGCGTCAGCATGATTACGCTGGAGCTTATGAACAGTGCCGACGTTGATCAGGCTGAAATTGATATCAGCGACGCGGTTGACAAGGTGAAAAGCCAGCTTCCCGACGGCTCTACAGATCCTGTCATTATGTCGATGGAATCCAGTATGAAGCCCCTGATAATGGTGACTTTCAGCAGCGATATCATGAACGGGGCTCAGATAAGATACCTTGTTGATGAGGATATCTCGCCAAGACTCGGAAGGGTCGAGGGCATCTCTTCCGTCACTATCAGCGGCGGGCAGGTCAGACAAATCAATGTTGAAGTCGATCCTGTGCTGCTTGCAGAGACCGAAATTCCCATTTCCCGGGCGTATAGTGCTCTCGCTGCTGTCGGTGGAGACCAGCCGGGTGGCGATATCCAGGATGGTAATATGGAATTCGCTGTCAGTGTGAGGTCCGGCTTCGACAATTTGCAGAGTATACGGGAGCTGGTAATAGGTGATCAGAATGGGCGGAATGTAAGGCTTGAAGAAGTTGCTTCAATCGTTGACGGCTATACAGAGCAGAGCGAATATACCCGTATCAATCAGGGGGAGGCTATCCTTCTGGTTTTCAGGAAGAGCTCCGATGCCAACACCGTGAATACTTGCCACAGGCTTGAGTCGGCAATTGAAGAAGTTTCAGAGGAGTACGCAGGTACCCTGGAAACCGAGATAATCTACAACCAGAAAAGATTCATTACCGGTTCAATGAATGATCTTATGCTGACTGCGGTACAGGCGATAATACTTGCTGCTGCTGTACTAACATTCTTTCTTGGGTCGGTATCCAACGCCGGAATAATCAGCCTTTCCATGCCCCTTTCATTTGTGGCATCATTTGCTGTTATGTATCTGCTTGGAGTGGGTCTTAACATCATGTCCCTGGCAGGATTGAGCATATCCATCGGAATGATAGTTGATAATTCGGTGGTTGTTCTTGAGAACATTCACAGATGGCGAAGGGAAGGTGAAGGCCGGGCAGAAGCAGCCGAGCATGGTGCCGGACAGGTTGGAATGGCGGTAACTGCATCAACTCTTACGACCGTTGCCGTATTCATCCCGATGCTGTTCGTGCCCGGGATGACCGGACAGATATTCCGGGACCTGAGCCTGACCATCGCAGCCGCCCTCTTCATATCACTGTTTATTTCCCAGTCTCTCATACCGGTGCTGGCCTCAAGGTCGAAGAACCTGATAAAACCACACTCGGAGCGTTCACTGTCAACGAAGATTCAACGCTGGCTGGAAAGATTGGAAGAGAGGTACTCCATAGCGATCAGCTGGTTCACCGAACATTCTAAGTTCGTTTTTATACCTGTGATCATCCTCTTCATAGTATCGTTTTCAGTAATGAGTTTCATTCCAAAGACCTTTCTTCCGGAACCGAAGGAGGGTCTCATCGACATCGATATCAGCCTTGCCCCCGGAACCGGTCTTGAATTCACGGACAGCCTGTTTGCGGAGATCGAAAGCAGCATTCTCGAGATAATAGAACCTGGTGACCTGGATAATTCCTACCTGAATGTAGGCAAGCAGGAGGGAGTAGGCGCATTGTTCGGCTCTTCATCCTCGGCCAGCGGTGAGTTAAACCTGTACTTTGTAAAAGAGAGCGAGCGATCCAGAAGTATTGAGTATTACGACCTGGCGATACGTAATCTGCTAGCAGAAGTGCCGGGTATCGAATACAGCCTTACAAGCGGAATGCCTATCGGTAACGAATTGCCCGTAAGCATAGTCATATACGGGACTGATCTCGAAGAGCTTCGAGATATCGGGGAACTGGTCAAATCGGAGATGGATCGAATTCCCGGAACGGTTGATGTCTCATCCTCGATGGAGAATCAGCAGATACAGATAGACTTCGTCCCCGATGAGAACGTGCTCTTCCTCAGAGGGAAGTCTCCCGTTGCGATAGGATCGGAAGTCACAATCGGCATACTTGGGATGGATGCCACCACCTATACAGAGAACAACCAGGAGTATGACGTAAATCTCCGTTACGCGGAGGAGGAAAGGTCGAGCATTGAATCTTTGACCGGTATCATAGCGTATGGCATGCCGCTGGATGCATGGGGCAGTTTTCATAACACACTGGCTCCCGAGGAGATAGGCAGAAGGAGCAGAACAAGGATTGTGGAGGTCAGCTGCAGGATATCGGATAGAGCACTGGGTGACGTTGCGGCCGATGTTGAAGTCATGATGGATACACTGAACCTCAGCGGTCACAGGTACGAAATACTCGGCGATATCAAGGACAGGGGAGAAGCCTTTGGAACCATGGCAATAGCCATCGGAGTTGCAATAATCCTCGTATACATGATAATGGCCTCCCAGTTCGAGTCACTGCTCGAACCATTCATCATAATAATCGAAGTTCCACTTGCCATGATCGGGGTTATCTGGACTCTTTTCCTGACCGGAACCACCATGGGACTTACGGCACTTGTAGGCCTGCTAATGCTTACGGGAATAGTTGTGAATAATGGCATTGTATTCATCGATTACGCGAACCAGCTTCGAAGAAAAGAGGGGCTGTCGTCCAGGGATGCCATCGTATTGGCTGGAAGGAAAAGGATGCGCCCCATACTCATGACGGCAATAACGACCATTCTGGCACTTATGCCGCTTGCGATCGGGGCTACGGAAAGCTCCGTAATGTGGGCTCCAATGGCTCGAACCGTAGCCGGAGGCCTCGCGGTCGCTACACTCCTGACTCTGGTCGTTCTGCCCTGCCTCTACGTGAAACTGGACAGATGGCATAAAGACTACCGGAGTTTGCCCACGACGTAAGCTTCCTCATCCCATGAATTTCGAACTGATCTGGATCTGCAGAAATACATCAGAGTATTTTCCTGTATCGGGCGGACCTTGCGCAATCATCATAATCTGATATATTTACCAAGTATATAATTCCAATATATATTAATGGAAGATATAGGAGGGAATATGGCCAGAGCAAGCAAGAGCAAATGGGCTATTCTAGGCATTCTCACAATAGAACCAAGTTCCGGATATGACATTAAAAAGTTCACAGAGGAGATGCTGAGGCACTTCTGGCATGAGAGTTACGGAAACCTGTATACAAAACTGAAACAGCTGCTGGAAAAGAAACTTGTAACGAACAAGATATACAGGCAGAGCGGGAAACCGGATCGTATTGTTTACTCCATTACAGAGGCCGGCAGGCAGGAATTCAAGACCTGGATTCAGGAACCGGCAGCACCGGATATAGTGAGAAGCGAGCTGCTTCTGAAAATGTTCTTCGGGAATCATCTTGCCCCGAAAAAAATCATTTCCGTACTGGAGGATTACAGAGGGAAGCAGGAAAAGAATCTCAGAATCCTTCACGGTATAGGCATGATGCTCTCGGAAATGGAAGATCAGCCAGGGCTCACCTGCTGGAAACTGACACTCAGGAGGGGAATACTCGTTGGTGAAGCCAGAATAAAGTGGGTAGATGAATGTCTTCAGACACTTGAGAATAAAAATTGTTGAACAGGCTCTTTCTGGCAGAGAAGAGTGTTTGCGAAAAGGAGAAACCATATTAAATCGGAAAGTTGCTTCACTGCTGCTCCCCGGCGTGGTTCTGGCCGGGCTTGGAGTTTACATCCTGTCTGCGATTACACGCGTACCTCTGGGTACAAAAGGACTGCTGCTGTTCCTTCTGGCGATCGGACCGCTGGGTATTGTGGGCTGTCTTGAACTGGGAAGATTTCTTGATCCTGAATCGCATACTCTCCTCTTCCCGTGCCGGTATGGTTTTCGGCGTATGTGCCTTTGCGATCTGGGAAGTGGTCATGGTGATTCAGAGGGGAACTGCCGGTCTTCTGAACCTTCTAACAGCAAATGAAATGTTCGAACGTCTTCCTGAACAGGATGCCTCCCTCTGGCTCGCCTATCAAAGCACCAATTCGGTCCAGGCTTCCATGGATGTAGCCTTTGGCATCTTCATCTCATGCGGTCTGATGATAATGAACTTATGGACCTTTCCTTTGCCGCCTGCCAACGCGGGACTGTTCGATCTTGGTCCGCTCACCGGTATCTGGTGGGTAGTGGTGATTCTTATGTGGAGGAGAGCCGAGAAAAAAGCTTCATGTAAAGAATAGAGGATATCCTGAGGTTGCATGAATCGATTGAGTCATGATCGATTTTCAGTGTCCGCAGTGACAGTATGTTCTCAAGTTCAGTATTCTTGCCGCCGCTGAAATGGTAACGCCGTAAAAGAGTACAGGTTTGTTCAGGTTAATAAAACCTGCGATTGTTTCATTTACAACGGTTGACCCGGTAGCGAATATCAAATCGCACCATTCTATAGCGTCAAAAGTCATCTCCGGTGGTTCTATAATTACGCCAAAGATATCAGACCCGATATTATCCTTATCCATATCAACAACCCTGAGATTATATTGTGATGAAAGCATTTCAAGAAACCTGGGCTGATAGCCGATAAGTAATACGTTTTTCATGGGTCCGATAGCCTCGGACAAATTTTCTGCACATTCCTCCGGTTCAGTATTCCTGCAATGAATCGTTTTATCGCAGAGATTAAGATATCTGAAAACAGCATTCAGGCTGGATATGAAAACGGACCTTCTCCTGTTCGAGTTCAGCTTGATATCCAGAAGGTCATCAACTG
>JAUVUL010000380.1 GCA_030600975.1 Candidatus Aegiribacteria sp. | reverse complement strand
TGAATACTGCCTGTCTCAACCATTTTCTCCAGCTCCTGAAGAAAATGGTTGAGACAGGCAGTATTCAGCCTGTTGTGTTCAGGGGAGAGGTTAAAGAGCTTCCCGGCATCAAGGCGGAATACATCACTTTCCTGGAGAAATTCCGCGGTGATTATTCGAATCTGAAATTCGGAATCGACTGTTCCAACGGTATGGCTTCTCTGCTTGTCCGTGATGTTTTCGGTAATGAACCGGAATACCTTTACGACAGGATGGACGGTTCCTTCCCCAACCACCCACCTAACCCGCTTGATGAAAAGAATACAGCCGATCTGAAAAGACTTGTCATGGATGCCGGCCTTGATGTGGGAGTGATCTTCGACGGCGATGGGGACAGGGTGATGTTCATCGATGAGCGGGGGAGATTCGTACGGCCTGACCTGATCACCGGCGTTCTCGGGATCCACTTTCTCAAGGAAGAGAAGGGCAGAGTCCTGCACGACATAAGGACCTCGAGGGGAGTGATCGAATTCGTAGAGAAGCTGGGAAGCAGGCCGTTCATGTGGAAGGTGGGACATTCCCACGCAAAGATGAAAATGCGTGAACTGAACGCAATATACGGAGGAGAACTGGCCGGACACTACTATTTCAGAGATTTCTTCAACTGCGATTCCGGTATGCTCGCCGCTATTCTCGTTCTGAATATTCTTTCGGAACTTAAAAAGCAGGGGGAATCTTTCTCCCGACTCATTGATTCCATTAACGCATATTCAAATTCAGGGGAAATAAACTTCCATATAGACGATAAGGAATCCGCCATGAACAGTATCAGAGATTATTTCACCGGAATTGAAAAACCCACGGCTTTCTACGATTTCGACGGATACAGGGTGGAATTCTCCCAATGGTGGTTCAATATCCGACCTTCGAATACCGAACCTTATCTGAGACTTGTTGCAGAGGCTTCGAGTCCTGATCTTCTGAAGGAGAAACTTGAAATAATCAGAGAGCTTATCAAGAAAGCCGGGGGGCACGAATAACTGCCCCCCGCTTCATGATTTTTACCTGGTGAGAACAACTTTGCTGGTTACTATTGAATCTCGTGTCCATACCCTCACGAAGTAGATTCCAGAAGCAGCCCTGTTACCGCTGCTGTCCCGTCCCTCCCAGAAAACGGTATGAGCTCCAGCGGCGAATTCCTTCGATGTAATCGTCTGTATCTGCCTGCCGGAAAGATCGTAAACGGAAATGTTTACCTCTCCTGCTTCCGGAAGAGTAAAGGGAACCATAACATGAGAAGAGAACGGGTTAGGGGAAACCGGACCCACAGACAGAAGCTGCCCAGCGGTCTCTCCACTCTCAGAAATGGAAGTGCCCGGTGGGTTGGTCAGTGCCTTTATACAGAAATTGGCGGTTGTGTTCAGTGTGGTCAGGTCAACCCAGGATGAACCATCAAGGAAGAAGCTCTCCCCAGGGCTGGCACTTGATTCCACTATAACTTTGGATGAAGCGCCAAGAAGAACAGGCACATCTGAGGTGCAGTCGAAGGGCTGTCCTCCGCCTCCCAGCTGAAGGTAGGCATAAAAATCATCTCCCGCGTTAAGCGTTACGGGGCTGGGAAGATCAACAGTGTGAAATCCCGTACAAAGAGCCGTTCCCGAAACGGACGCAAGTTCGCCGGTAAGCTGCCCGCTGGTGAAAGAGTCGTAAATCTTTGCTGTATAATAAACGTTGTCTTCCACAGTGAAGAAGCTAACCGCCTCGATATCTTCATCCTGTTCAGATGTGAATGTGTTAAACACTTCTATTGCTGTAGTAAGCGTATCACGCCAGCCGTGATAGTCGTGGTAGTAGACATTGGCATACTGCATAGGTTCAACTTCTCGAAGAGACACGGCCCCCATGGTCGGGTTCTGGCAGCAGTGCTTGTCGTAATAGGATATCCAGAAGTAACCGTCATACCCAAAACCTGTTCCCCAGCTGTTCTTGCATATCCACGCCCCGGGGTTCGGAGCCTGGGTCACCCTTGCATCGTCCCAGCCGACTATTGAAACAGCGTGGTTCGGATCGTAAAGATTCGATGGTGGCTGATAGTGTTCGTACTGGGCATTCATGAATTCGCCGCTGTAGCACATACATGTCCCCATGACACCGTAATCAATTATGGCCTGCTTGATGACATCGATATTTTCAAGGCTGACACCGGCGATGTACCAGATTATCTCCCGCGGGTAGTAATAGTGATACGACGTAAGGTATCGCTCAGGAGGAGTATCGTATGACTGTCCGTCAATATTCCGCACAGCCCCCTCGCCTCTGGTGAGGTATGCTGAGGTTACGAGGTAATCTCCTCCAGAATGTACTGTAAGGCCACCTCCTGTTGGGGGCGTTGTGTCATCGTTGTTATGCTGGTTGAAGCCGTTCCACCAGTCAAGATGGTATTCGGCGAGATCGGGCTCTCCGGTTTCTCCGGCAGCCGCCCAGGCGCCCGTCATGAGCAGATTTCCTTCGATCGAAGACATCGCCCCGAATGTCCAGCAGGTACCGCCCTGCTGGCTTTTAACAGAGGTTACGTAGTTTTCTCCACCCACATCACGAAGATCGTAACTTGATGGCGGGTCAGCCGATACGATTGAAACTG
>JAUVUL010000156.1 GCA_030600975.1 Candidatus Aegiribacteria sp. | reverse complement strand
GTCGAGGACGGATGTGCGAGCATAACGAAGTATACACGGCTTTATGTGTCGCTGTAGTAGAATGCTGGTGAGATATGCGGGTTAGTGTTGCGGGTTATTTAATAAACCGCTCCTGGATAAATCAGTCGGTTATGTCCAGCAGTTCCTTTTCCACAAAGGTTGCAAGGGGAGGGGTATCATCGGTATCTCTGCCGGGGAAGTAGTTAAGTGATTCCTGAACCAGGTTTGCCGCCCTGATAAAAATATCGGATACAGGGATATCCACCGGGCATACATCGCTGCACTGGCCGCACGCTGTACATATGGGTGAAATATGCATAAGCCTGCCAAGCTGGAACTGGAGGGTTCCTGTCGGTATCCTCAGTGATCCTTTCCGCTTCGCTTCTGCCCGGACCAGTTCGGGGGAATGCACGGTACGGGCAGTTTCATAATCGCAGAGGATGCAGCTGCATAAAGGGCATGCTTCTCTGCATCCGCGGCATCCTATACAGGCTGAGAAGAGCGATATAAGTGAATGCAATCCATCTCCGAGTGCTGGAATATCCCTCAGTAATTCCTTTAAAGCTTTTCTCCTTGCTTCAAGAATCCCGGACGTGAGTTCAGCAGAGGGCTTACCTGTTTCCAGCTTAAAGGAATCGAGCTTCTCAGCAATTTCGATAGCCTTTTCCGTATGCAGATAAATGACCGTACCATCCTGCGGCTCATCCGAAGCTATAAGAACAGTCATATCAGCCTGTACTCCGGGAATGAATTCTGTACATGTACTGCATGCGTTTCTGATATTCTCATCATGGTTCCCGAGAATGTCATCCCTTTGTTCCTTCAGCAGTCTTGATGCCGGTATTACACCAGGGCATGTGCAGCTGATGATGAATATATTCTCAAGGCTTCCCTGAGACTGCTTTACGTTCTCTACGAAAGCACGAATCTCGCAGGGCCTCAGAAGTGCTGCTACAGGGCGTTTTAAGGGTTCAGTAATGGTTAGTTCTGAAAGGGCTTTAGCCCCCTGAACAGGCATGACAGGGTGGAAGGGAAGAACTTCTTCCATCATAGAAGGGTCGGTTATCAGGGAATAGCAGTATCTCCCCTCCTGTCTGGTTCCGCGGAGAGCGAAAACTGACTCAACTTCCCCGTTTTCAAGAAGTTGATGAAGTATCTGTCTCAGAGTATCCCGGGTTGATGATTCGGATATCAGTACGCTGTTTTCAACCAAAATCCACCTCCAGGATTACTAATCTTCGTATTCATGAAGTTCTTCCAGGCAGAAAGTATTAAGGGGAAGAGGGTCTTCAGGATTCCTTCCGGCGCTGTAGTCGAAAAGCTCCGTGGTATTATCGGAAACCATGCTGACGAGCCTGCCTATAGGAATGTCGGAAGGGCAGGCGTCCTCGCACATTCCACATGATACGCATGAAAGGCTCATATGTGCCATTCTGCCGATATGAAAGAGAAGTGTATTGGATATAAGCCTTGCTGCTCCGGCATTATAAGAATGTTCAAGGTGTGCAGAAGCTGGAGAACGCCTGTCTTTCATGTCAATGAAGCAGAGTCTGCAGTAACAGATAGGGCATACCGTTCTGCAGCTGCGGCAGGAGATGCATCCGCTGAAAGCCTCGACCAGCCCCTGCAGGCCACTGTACGCCTTCTTTAAACTCTCTGTACTTTCGGTCTTTATTTTCTCCCGCTCCAGCCTGAGGCCGTTCGCCCATTCCTTCCATTCCGATGTGTTCGATTCCGCTTTCATTCCAAGAGAATCGAGGAGTTCCTCTCCCCTGGCCGTCAGGGAAACCACCGAATGGAGTCCTCCGTGCACGGAAAGGCAGAGATCGCCTGCCGAGGTGAACTCTATGCACTGCCTGCATAGAGGGCGAAGTGTTTCCGGGCTGCTGATATCCGGCTCCATCATACCGTTCTCAACGTACTCCTTAAGGGGTACTGCACCGGGACAGTCCATGGTGAGAAGTAATATTCTGTCGAGGTCGATCTGTTCAAGTTTTGAAAGTTCGATAGTGGATCTTACCTCACATGGTCGCATAACGGCCAGCAGTTTTCCCTCTGGCAGAGACTGGGTGAAGGAAGCCAGTGCTTTTGCTCCCTGAACGGACATGACTGGAGGAAGAGGCTCAGCACGCTGCAGAGCGGAAATATTACTTACGAGAGTCCATGGGAAAGAATCTTCAGGTCCCCTGGATGGAACCATCACGGAACTGATCATGCCACTGCTCATGGCCTTTTCAATTATATCTATCAGAATGGAGTTCATCTCTTTCCGTGATTCCAATGCTGTACTTTTCATCTTAGAAGCCCAGCCAACTGGTAACGGATCTGGTCCGGTGTGAAATGCTGGGCTTTGATAGCTCCAGAGGGGCAAGCTCCTGCACAATTGCCGCATCCTTTGCACAGGACACTGTTTACAGTACAGACCAGCCTTTCCTCATCGAAAGAAATTGCTCCGTAACCGCAAACTTCCATACAGGTCATGCATCCGCGGCAAAGGGTTTCTGAAATAACGGACGTTCTCGGCTCGGTTTCGACTTCCCTGCCGGGTATGAGGGAGGAGAGTATCGTACCGGCTACTGCCTCCGACTGAGATACGGCCTCTGTGAGGCTGCATAGCCCACCAGCACATCCAGTTACGTATACACCGTCAATAGGAGTTGATACCGGAGCGAGGGAATCATGCTCGCGGTTCGGGAAACCATTCTCATCGGCTGAGATTCTGAGCATTTCCGTCATTTCCCTGAACTCGTCCGGAGCGACGGCTTTACCGCTATCATCTAATGCGCATCCGGTAGCGAGAACTATTGATCCAGCTTGTATCTCATCAGTATCTTCACCGAGGTTAATTATGAAGTTTCCGAAGAAACCAACGATCTCATCCGGTTCACGTCCGGTTATGACCGTGATCTCGCTGCATCCTGCCACTCTTTCCGCAAGGTGTTCCGCAAGTTTTTCATTCTCCAGATAGCCACCGAGTGAAGAGCTTCTCTCGATGATCGTTGTCCTTCTTTCTGCATCTGCAAGAATAAGAGCAACGGACATACCTGAAACTCCGCCACCTATTACTGCTACCTTGGGGTTGCAGACGATGCTCGTCTTCTCAAGAGGTTTATGGCGGCTGGTCCTGTTTATGGCACCTGTTACAAGTCTGAGAGCTTTTTCTGTTGCGGATTTCCTGTCAGGTGTTACCCAAGCTACCTGCTCACGAATGTTCGCCATCTGCATCATGAAGGGGTTGAGTCCGGCTGTCTCGCAGACTCTCATGAAGGTTACCTCGTGCTCGCGCGGAGAACATGCTGCTATGACAACTCTTTCAAGCTTGTTTTCCGTGATTTTAGACGCCAGATATTTCTTCCCGTCGGGTGAGCATAGTAAATTGTGGGTTTCCGCGAGTACAACACCTTCGATTGTCGAAACCTCTTCAACGATCTTCTCGATATCTATCCTGTCGCCGATATTAGGGCCGCAGCTGCAGACGAAAACTCCGGTTCTCGCAGCAGGCATTATTCACCTCCGCTGTTAGCATCCGACAGCACCCTGCCGACCGCGGCGGCGGCTTCGGTAACAGAAGATGCTATGTCCAGAGGGCCACTGGTGCATCCTGCGGCGAATACACCAGGAACAGTGGTCATTACTGATGAAAGCTCAGGTTCAGGGCTTGTGGCGAATCCCTCATCGCTGCATTCAATACCAAGCAACTCGATGAATTTGGAAGTTCCCGTTGAAGGCAGTATTGATGTGCCGAGCACGAGCACGTCAGCTTCCGTCGAGAAGCTGCCTTCAGCCGTGTTGCAGGTAATACTCAGGTTTTCACCGTCAGTGACGGTACTTACCTCGGGGGTCTGAGTGTAAAGAACCACATCAGCTTCCACATTCCCCCATTTCTGATGGTACCTGTCCTCGAGAGCGTCGGGTGAGTATGAAGCATCAAGAAATATCACAGGCCGAATATCCGGGAGCTTTTCATTCAGGTAATGAAGGAATTTAAGAGAGTACATTGTATTGATATTCGAGTAACTGCCTGTGCCGCATGCGTGGACGATTACCGCAGCGGACTCAGGTTTCAGCCCGTTCTTTGTTACCAGTTCCCCGGATGTGGGTCCGTTTGAGGAATAGTACCGCTCGAATTCCGATGCGGTGAAAACTCCAGGACAGATCTTCCATTGGAATTTCTCAAACTCCTCTCCAGGGGAAGGTTGAAAGCCTGTAGACAGTATGATATCTGATACGGTTATCTCGAACTCCGAATCCTCTTCGGAATAATCTACCGCTGCGAAAACGCATGCTTCAGCGCACAGGCTGCAGTTTTCATCACCGTTCCACCTGAGGCAATACTCTCTGTCTATCCAGGGAACATTGGGAAGGGCTCCGGCGCAGGGAACGGAGATGGCCTTTCTTTTCGAGAGGTTCTCTTCGAATTCATTGTTGATCTCGACCGGGCAGGCATTCCAGCATTCAGCGCAACCGATGCACGCCACGGGATCTACGCACGAAGCCTTCTTACGTATCCTTACGCGAAAATCTCCGATTGAACCTTCAATGGAAAGTATATCCCCCAGTGTAACTACATTGATGAGATCATTCCTGAGAACATCCTGCTGCATGGGTGAGACCATGCAGGTTGCGCATTCCATTGCGGGGAATATATCCTCGCAGCGGATGAGCCTGCCGCCAATTACGGAGGAGTTCTCGACCAGATGAACATGCCTTCCGGCAGAGGCGAGAAGGAGGGACGCCTTCATTCCAGTGACCCCGGCCCCTATGACAAGGACGTCGGCACCCACTACAGAAGGGTTTCCTTCCCGGTAGGATTCGGACCCATCTTCCTTATCTTCTCGGTGAACTCTTCCACGACCTGCTGAAACCGGGCTCCCTCAGAGGCGGAAATCCAGGAGAGACGGAGCCTGTCCGCTTCAAGACCCAGGCTCTCGACTACCTTCTTCAGAACCGCGAATCTCCGCCTTGCATAATAATTTCCCTTGTCGTAGTGGCAGTCACCCGGGTGACATCCGGCGATAAGTACACCGTCCGCACCGCGGAGGAAGGCATCCGTCACCATTTCAGGGTCAACTCTGCTGGAACACATGACCTTTATTGGAACCAGATTCGGGGGCATTTTCAGCCTGCTTGTACCGGCGAGGTCAGCTCCCGCATAGGAGCACCAGTTACAGAGAAAACCTATGATACGTGGCTCGAAATCTTCCATTATCGTAACTGTCCGGCTGTTAGAACTGAACCTGTGCTTTGTGCTTGCCGTCTCCCTCAGTGGCGCAGAACAGAAGGGTCTTCCCGGTTCGTTCGCACCATGCCTTTATATCAACGGGGAAAGAGGGGCAGTCCGCGAGAACCTCCAGCATGTCACCCGGCTGCAGCTCTTTGGCCTTAATAGCTATCTGAAGTATCGGCTGGGGGCATTTGAGTCCAAGTGCGTCAAGTATAATCGAAGCCATTTTATAATTCCTTCCGTGTTAGTGTCATGTCGAGTGCCAAATGACGTAATGTTGCGTCAGTTGGTGCTTGATAGGACATTAGAATGAGAATGTTGTTTTAGCGTCTTGAATTTCAGCCATGAAGGTGGTTGCTCCACCTATATCGATATCGTCCCTCAGGTCGGAAGCGGTAACGTCATGGGCTTCCAGACCCAGTTCGCAGAGCATCATTCGGCCGCCGAGAGCCATTAGCCCCTCAAGAAGATCCTTCATATCAGGCATACCTTTTCCGGTC
>JAUVUL010000330.1 GCA_030600975.1 Candidatus Aegiribacteria sp. | reverse complement strand
TATCCAGTACGAGAATACCGGAGACAGGCCCAACAAGCTCGGCTGGACGGCAGGATTGTCCGCTTATATCAACCCGCTTGATCTGGGAACCGTGATAGAGTACACCAGAATTGACAGGTACGTTTACGGCCAGCGCAGGCCCTGCAATTTCTACCTGCATCATGGAGAGATCATTGGCTCTGCGCTTGGGCCTGATGCCGACAGGGTAACGTTATCCGTTGGAACGTCAGCCGCCTGGCCTCTTCTGGGTGAGATCACCCTGGACCACACAAGACATGGAGAGGGAACCGTTGCGGAGGGTTGGCCTGACTCAGCCTCTACCAGCGGCATTTTCCCTTCGGGAACAATAGAATACATAACCGGCGCAGAGCTGCATCTGGGATGGTATCCTATTGATTTTCTTGAATTGCACGGAGAAGTTGGCAATACGTGGACCAGGAACCGAAACCATGTTTCAGGAGAATCCTCTTCGGAATTCTCATCTTTCCTTGAGGTTATATACAACTGGTAATCGGCAGGGTTAAGTTAATGGATTGTCGTAAATGCCGGGGGTACTGCTTTCAATGATTCTGGCATCGCAAATGCTTTGAAAGAACTTAACCGGACCCGCGTCACCTATGACAGCGTAACCGTAACCAGCCTCCCTCATGCTGTAGAGTACAGCAATTACAACTGCCTTTCCGACACCTTTTCCACGAAAGTCATCGTGCACACCTATGGGTCCCAGAAACCCTTTTGCGGTACAGTCCCAGCAGCAGAAACCGGCAAGTCTGCCGGATGCTTTATCCACGGCAACGATTATTGTGGGCGGTACTGATCCGAAGGCGACCCCGGCTTCCGCCTTCCAGCCGCTGCTGAAATTGTCCTTGATGAATGACAGTACAGAGGGCGCCTGGTGAGAGAGCGGTTTTCCGACCCACAAACCATCCTGTTCCGGGGCAGCCGGCAGATCGTACAGCGGGACCAGGAGGTCAGGCAAATCAGCCCGATCCTCCTGAGATCAGTATCTCCCTGAGGAACAAGAAACTGTCATTTCCGGTAATCAAAGATACAATGCTGAGAATCACCCACAGAGTTAAAAGAACCATAACGATAGATTTGCAGGCATCCTGGCCCTTAACAGCTCCAAGTTGCCCGGGTTCGCGCCCGAGGTAGGCGCTTGCAGCATACAGTTCCTCTCCTATAAGAGTGTAATCACATGTTGTTATAAAGAAGGGAAGCTGGGTCACGGCGTCGGTGCCCGCGATCTGGATTGCTCCCGAAAGCGATCCGGTCTCGGCAAGAAGGAGCGACTCAGCCCAGAACTTGCCAAGGTAGAAATTGGTCGCGGGTCTTTCCCTCATCATTATGCCGTTGACTCCCGCAACAAAAGCGAACTGGCTGGTTGTAAGGAAAAAGACGGAATCCTCATCGTATGAGTCCGGTCTGCCTGCTTCAAGGTAAGCCTGCTTCACTGTTTCAATGGCCACAGTAAAGACTATCGGATCGCAGTTCGCAACCATCAGGGATGTCTGGTATTCCGCAACTTTCCTTGCTACTCTGCCAAGGATGGTAAGACTGGCAATGGTGGCAACATCCGCAATGTCAGCAAGACCGGGAACGTACAAAATGGGTTTACCCATTTCCGTTGCCCTTCCAATTGCCTCATCGATGGCCTCTATACCGGCTATGGGCCTGAGGTACATCTGCTGTCCTCTCCGAGCCTTTCCGAAGTAAAAGAATATCAGAAGGATGAAAAGCATGCCGGTGACGAATACGGATAATTCGCTGATATTGAAGTATTCACCTCTGGAAACCACCGGGGAAACGAAGATTTCTCCCATCAGTGTATCCCCCGCTATGGTAACGGTAGCAGGTCTGAATATATACTCAACTCCCGGTTCTATTAAGTAATCGGGATCGTATCCATCCACAATGAATTCACCCATGATCGGAATAATCTCCACCATAACAGGCCGCCAGCAGCTGTCCGGCTGACTTACTTCCTTACGGTAGATAACGCAGGAAAGGAGGTCCTCGGTTCTTTCAGGCATGGCAAGGTAGATATGCAGGCCGTCTCCGGCGTCATTGGGTCTGTCCTGTACATCGGTTATTTCGATCACAGGCTGAAGCAGTGCCAGTACAGTCACAAAAAGAGAAATCATCATTCCGCAGCATCTCCTTCATTCATTCTGAAGATAATACTCCAATGCCTTATTATGCCAACAAGACGAGAGAAAAGGAAGATCATCACTCCTCTATTCGAGTGCCCATGTATTTGTCCCCTATCAGCACCTTGCTCATAACCGCTATATCGCTGCGCCTGTGCCAGCCGGTCTTCTCGTAGAACTCTATTGCGGTATTGTCAGCGTATATGAACAGGTGGGCTTTCTCTATTCCAGCATCTTTTAACGCATTCTCCGAAGCAGTCATGAGTTTCATGCCGGTTCCCTTCCCCTGCTGCGATTCATCTACCGCCAGATGGTAAATATATCCTCTTCTTCCATCGTTACCGGCCATTACGGATCCTATCAGGCTGCCGTTCTCAAATGCTGAAAAGCAGTAATCAGCATTCCTGCCAAGAAACTTCTCAAAATCCTCAACGCTGTCCGCACCTGTCATGGTATTACCGGGAAAGTCGCTCCATAACGCTAATAGTTCTTCGTAGTCGTTCTTTTTCATTGTGATCATATTCATTTATTGCTCCTTTTTCAGGATGTTCTCGTACAGCTCAAGGTACTTATCAGTGGTGATTTCAATGCTGAAGGTACCGGCACGTTCTGAACCATTGGATCCCATTCTCCACGACAATATGTCATCTTCAAGCGGACGCAGCAGAGCTTCCGCCATTTCGGATGGGGAACCGGGATCAACAAGGATGCCACAGTGCTGATCTCGTCCAATCACGTCACCGATTCCAGGAAGATTGGAGGCAACGACGGGCAACCCTGAAGCCATGGCCTCGACTGCGGCTATCCCGAAGCCCTCCCTGGAGGAAGGCATGAAGAAGACATCAGCCTGTTTCATCAGGGAAGGAATATCGTTGACCTCTCCGAGGAATTTCACGCTATCCGAAACGCCGAGTTTGAGGGCATGCTTTTTCAACACTGTCTCCAGTGTACCGCCGCCGGCAATACAGTACTGCAGATCAAGATCGCTTCTGGATCGCAGAAGAGAAAAGGCTTCAATTGCGGTGCGATAGTTTTTAGCTTCCGTCAATCTTCCCACGGAAAGTATGGTTTTCCTGCCTGCACACCGCGAGGGAGGTTCCCCGCTGAACTCACTGAGATCAATACCGTTGAATACCACTTCCAGTTTA
>JAUVUL010000105.1 GCA_030600975.1 Candidatus Aegiribacteria sp. | reverse complement strand
TCTATGTTTCTAACAATTGTGCCCATACTTAATGACGAATAGGGATTTAGCATTTTGGATTTTAACCAGTAGGCGTTAGGTTTTTTTGTTATAAAAGTATCTGTATTTCCATGATCGTCTTTAGAACCGATAACTCTCCAACCAGTAGGATCCTTGTCGTACTCCTTTTTCAATTTTTTTATTACTGGCTTGATCGGAGATACTCCATCTTTTTCATCTTCGTTATTTGTCATGTTTCTGATTATAATAAAGAAATTTAACTATAAAAACATAAAGAATATACCACATAAGAATTATAATTTTCAGTTTTTAAAACAACAATTCATTAGCGCTATAAATTCTATTATCTGAAAATATGAAAGAAAAAGAAAAATATCAAAAGGTTAACCTTGAATTTGAATCAGTTCTAAATTCCATTGAAACCGCAGTCGCATTCTTCACAGCTGTCGCAGTCTTCCATGCAGCCATCAGTTGTGCCGCCGCAGCAGCATTCTCCGTCAACGGTTTCGCAGTGGTCGCAGTCGGGGATATGGGAATCCTCATGAGCATGCGTTATGGCAATGGTACCTGCTACAGCAATGCTGAGTACAATAAGTATGATCCGCTTCATTACTCTTCCTTCTTATTTGAGTTGCATGGATGATGCCCATCCGGACCATGACATTCATGTATCTGCTCCGGGGAACATTCATCCGGTTTACCCTTCAGATTTTCCGGTTTCTGACATTTGCTTTCGCCTGTGCACATTGTTTTTCTCCCTTCGAGGTGCATTCGCTCGGTTTGAATATTTCGCGTTTGACAGCCAGCTGAGCGAGAAGCTTTACGGAGCTGTCAAGTGTTTCTCTGTTAAGACTGTAATGAGTGTAGTATCCGTTCCTGTGGGAAGTAACGAAACCCTTAAGATGGAGAATTCTGAGGTGCTGGGAAACTGCACTCTGTGAAATATCAAGACGGCAGGCAATGGCGTTCACGCAGAGGGTTTCATATTCCACAAGAAGAGTGATGATTCTGAGCCTGCTTTCAACGCCCAGTACGCTCATAAGCTCAGCCAGGTTCTTAAGAGTACTGTCCTCAGTTTCCATGGGTCTCCATTTCAGTATATAAGTATATACTAATATGAATTTCATATGTAAAGGGCAATTACAGGAAAGGCATATTGTCTTACAGCCTGATAGCAACCTCTTCGGCCAGGTTCATATCTCTTATGATACTTGCTGTATCCTCAAGATAACCTTTGGGATAAGTTGACATGTCCGTGAATTCAGCTGAGAGGGTTTTATGCGAATGAAAACTCTGTAGAACGTACCGTTTCATTCTTCCGATCTCCTGCAGGAGTTCGATGACATCATCACGGTCAACAATACCGGGAACCATTGTTGTCCTGAATTCGTATGTCGGCAGGGACATAACAATGCCGATAGATTCCCGGATATCCGAGAAAACAGCCTTCTCCCCGGTAGCCTTCAGGTACTTTGAGGGAGAGCTTTTAAGATCCATCGCGACGTAGTCAAGATAATGGAGTACTTCCTTCAGCCTGCGGGGTTTAGTTCCGTTGGTATCCACCTTTATGGAGAGGCATGTTTCGGATTTTATTCTCTGGATAAGATCAACGATACCACTGTAGAGAAGGGGTTCTCCACCCGTTATGGTTACGGCCTCTATGAAGCCATCCCTCACCAGAAGTTCTTCGATGATCTCTTCATGGGTAAGCCTGAATTCTTCATCCAGCATATCGGGTCTTACAAGTTCAGGATTATGGCAGAAGGGACATTGAAGGTTGCAACCGGATATGAAAATTATGGATGAAATCTTACCTGGATATTCGATCAGGCTGGTGCCCGTGAGGGATCGGATCAACTATAAGCCTTTTCTTTTGCTTTGTTCAGTGTAATGTACTCCCGCTGAGAGAATTCCTCTCTTTTTCCCTTATTCCAGCTCTGAACCGGCCTGTAGTATCCTACGATCCTTGAATAAACTTCGGTTTTAATAGCTTTTATGCGATTTTCTTCTTTGATCTCAGGCATTTGTTGAAACCTTTCCTATCTTGAGAAAGAGACTTCCCTGAGCCTCTGAATCAATGTTATTAATTTTTATGTAGCTGCCTTCGGGCAGCTGTTCATATTCGTCAGCATTAACAATCTCACCGAATTCCGCGAGTTCTTCAACGGTATGGGGGTAAGGGCACAGGAAATGCTCTCCGGCTATATATCCGTGCACAGGACAGATTGAGAAAGTGGGTGTGAAACTGAAGTATGGTAGATGGAACCGCGAAACAATTGATTTTGCCAGTTTTCTTACCATTTTCCAGTCGGGAATTGCTTCGCCTATGTATACGTGAACAACCGTCCCGCCGGTGAACATGGTTTGAAGAGGGTCCTGGTGCTCGAGAAGCCCGAAGATATCCATCTGCTCATTAACCGGCAGGTGGACTGAATTGGTGTAGTACGGATCAGAGTTGCCCATGCAGTAAGTATCGGGGAACTCACTTTTATCCTTTCTGGCAAGGCTGTAGGACGCGCCCTCCGCCGGGGAGGCTTCAAGATTGTAGAGATTTCCAGTCTCTTCCTGGAATTCCGTGAGCTTTTCCCTCATGAAATCCAGGACCTTGATAGACCATCTGCGGCTTTCCTCAGTGGCAATGTTCTCTCCGAGGAAGTTCATACAGCATTCATTCATTCCGATAAGTCCGATGGTTGAAAAGTGATTGCTCCAGTACTGCCCCTGATCAGCCTTGATCGTTCTGAGATAGTGGCTCGTATATGGGTAAAGACCCTGTTCTGTAAGCTTCTCGATCAGATCACGCTTAAGTTCAAGGGATTCCCTTGCGGCTTCCATTACTTCGGCAAGACGCTTGAAGAACTTATTCTCATCTGCCGATGTATATCCGATTTTCGGAAGATTGATGGTAACAACTCCAATGGATCCTGTAAGCGGGTTTGAGCCAAAAAGACCGCCGCCTCTGCTGCGGAGTTCTCTGTTATCAAGCCTGAGCCTGCAGCACATGCTTCTTGCGTCGTCCGGGTTCATATCGGAATTGACAAAATTGCTGAAATAGGGCACACCGTACTTGCCTGTCATTTCCCACAATGGTTTCAGACTGTCGTTATCCCATTCGAAATCCTTTGTAAGATTGTACGTGGGTATAGGGAAAGTGAATATTCTTCCCTTGGAGTCGCCTTCCATCATCAGCTCCGCGAAAGCCTGGTTAATCATGTCCATTTCCTGCTGGAAATCGCCGTAGACTTGATTTTTCAGCCGGCCCCCGATAATTACTTTCTGATCACAGAAAGCTGATGAAGGTTTGAGGTCCATCGTTATGTTGGTAAATGGAGCCTGGAATCCAACCCTTGTAGGGATGTTTATATTGAAAAGGAATTCCTGGAAAGCCTGCTTGACTTGTGGATAATCCAGCTCGTCATACCTGATAAAGGGTGCCAGGAGGGTGTCGAAATTGGAGAATGCCTGAGCTCCGGCAGCCTCTCCCTGAAGGGTATAGAAAAAATTGACGATCTGTCCAAGGGCTGTTCTGAGATGTACCGGAGGAGAGGATTCGGTCTTTCCTCTTGCTCCTCTGAAACCCTCTTTCAGAAGGGTCATGAGGTCCCAGCCAACGCAGTACGGTCCGAGTATTCCAAGATCATGAATATGGAAATCACCATTGACCTGGAACTCCCTTATTCTGGGAGTGTATATCTTGCTGAGCCAGTATTTTCTTGTTATGGAAGATGACATGTAGAAGTTCAGCCCCTGAAGGGAATAGTTCATGTTCGAATTTTCCTTGACTCTCCAGTCGACTTTACCAAGGTAATCCGAAACGGTCTCTTCCATTCCACTGAGCAGATGATCCACATCCCTGGCTTCGTTCTTTTTCTCTCTGTATAGAATAAATGCTCTCGCGGCTGAAGTCAGCTTTCGCAGAACAAGTGTTTCTTCAATAAAATTTTGAATATGCTCAACGGTTGGAATTGAACCGTTTTTGAAATAGTTCATATATAGGCTGGCTTCAACCTGATCTGATATCTCTCCGGCATCAGCATCGGTTAATGAAGATTTCAGTGTTCGTTCTACAGCCTTTTCAATTTTAAGCTTGTTGAAGCTTAGAATAGTACCGTCACGCTTGCGAATCAGCCAGTCCATGGTTTACCCCGAAGCAGGAGAATCAGTTCTCCAAAAAAAACTGATCTTAAATATTATCAAGTAAGAAACAGGTATTCAATGTGGTCGTCAGTTTTCGCATTTCCACATGTCGAGTATATTTTCTGGCTATCCCGTGTCAAGTGAAAAAGCACAATATCTGGTGTTAAGGTGGCAACTCGATGTCAATATATTGAGCTATATGCAAGACAGTACTTAATCTGCAAAAGCTGAGCGGAAATCGAAAGCAAGGATGGAAAACAGCTTGGCTTACACCTGCTGTTTCATAACATATTGCTGTGAAATGAGAAAATGCTGCCGTCAGTGGAAAGGTTCCCAAATGAAACCGCGAGTACTGGCTCTGATCGCTGTAGTTTTCTGGTCAACCGCTGCTTCAGCTTTCAAGCTTACTCTGAGCTGGCTGACCCCTTATCAGCTTGTGCTGCTGGCTTCGGCTGTCTCCACGGCTGCTCTCTGGACAATGATACTGCTCAGAAAGAAACCCGGTATTGAACCGGATTCAGCCAGGTACAGAATTCTAAAACCCGCCGTCAGAGGATTGCTCAACCCGTTTCTCTATTACCTGGTTCTCCTTGAGGCATACAATGAGCTTCCCGCCCAGATAGCAATGGTGATCAACTATCTATGGCCCGTGGTTCTCATGATTCTTTCCGGGCTGCTTTTAAAGCAGCGAATAACTCTGAGAATGGCCGCAGCATCCGGGATCAGCTTTTGCGGTATTGGAGTTCTCGCACTGGGTGGTAATCCCGTTGGCGGACAGCTGCCGCTATTCGCAGTAGGGCTGGCGCTTTTAAGCACTGTAATCTGGGCACTGTTCTGGATTCTGAATATTCGCGCGTCGGGAGATGCAGCACAGAACCTTGCTGAATCGTTCTTTTTCGGCTTACTATACCTTGTCATATACGGAGCGATCAGTGGAAAGATCGTCAGCATCTGCTGTCTTGATATTCGTGGAGTTATCGGTTCCCTATATATCGGGCTGTTTGAAATGGGGATTACCTTCGTCATCTGGCACAATGCGCTTAAACTCTCAGAAACAACATCCGAAGTTGCAAATCTTATTTACTTGACACCATTCATAGCTCTTGTTTTCATCGGTACCGTCGTTGGTGAAAGAATTGGCCTTTGGACGATTGCGGGGCTTCTTCTGGTAATCAGCGGCATTGTTCTGCAGGAGATGCGTAAAAGGGAGTAGTATTTTACATTTCCTCCCAGGTTTCGAATGCATCGATCTTATCCAGGTACACACCGTCAAAGCCGCAGTTCAGTATTCTGCCAAGGTACGAATCAGCAGACCCGAAAATAATTTCCTGCCACTGAATGTCCCAGTATTCAACAAGGTAGTTGCCTTCCCAGTCAGGATTCTCATCTTTGAGCCAACCGGGAGGGTTGACGTTCCAGTCGGGCTGCCAGTAATACCTGTAATCCTCCGCTTCGCCAATACTCATGTAGGCCAGCACAAGGCGTGAACCGCCACCCTGTTTGCTCTTAAGCTGGCTTATATCGGAAGGAGTGAGCTGCAGGCCGTCCCAGAAGAAGTCTATTATGAGCAGGTCATAATCCGTTTCTGCAAGAGAATTGATGAAGTCTTCACTGCTGCTGTACTGACCCGGGTTAATCAGGTAGAGAAAGTTCTGCGCATCCAACAGTTCTGTTACATCATCCTGATTGATGTTCCAGGGCTCCACAGGATAGTCAGGGATATTATCCAGTGCTCTTTGATCGGCAGCGAAAGAGGTGTAACCGGCATCCTGACACCACGCGTATGAGCTGTCCATTTTCCAGTGAGTTTGACAGTAGTCAGTGACCAGAATCGTTTTATCGTAACTTAGACCGAGATCAAGGAAGGACATCATCCAGGACGTCTCATCCGGTGGAGTAGCCGTATCATCGCTATCATAGCCGAAGAAGAGATCCTCCCTGCCGAAGCCGTCAACAGCATCGATGTAAGAGATATCCACGGAACCCTCAGGCTCTCCGTTTTCAGTTATCAGTTCATGACCGTTCTGTGGAACTATTACAAAGGATGGTGAAATATTCTTCGACCAGGAGCTGATGTTCTCCACAAGATCCCGCATCTCGTTCCTGTAGTCTTTAGAACCCGATTCTTCAGGATCGCTGTCTGTTACACAGCCGGCAGAAAGAATCACAACAGATGTAATCATGTATCCGAATCCCGATATTCCTGTAATCACTTCTTCACTTCCATAGGTCTGAGTTTTGAACTGAGATGTCAGCAGAGGTAACACCCGGATGGTGATACCGTTTCCGGCCGATGGTTCTCTTACTGATTAGAATCGCCCTCTATGATATATATATCCAATTATGAGTATCTACTGAAGCGAAAATACCGAGGATGGACCCTTCCCGTCAAATCTCTGAGTGAATACTGGATGCTCTTGTCATGCATTAAAACACGCTATGGTGCGCTTGTCTTTTCTCG
>JAUVUL010000050.1 GCA_030600975.1 Candidatus Aegiribacteria sp. | reverse complement strand
GCTGAAAAACCTGCGATCAAAGAAACGGTATCCTACGATGATTTCATGAAAATTGACATGAGAGTAGGTATTGTAAAAGAGGTCGATGACATAGAGGGTGCTGACCTGTTGTTCAGGCTCATGGTAGATATGGGTGATCATACTCGTCAGCTGGTTGCCGGGATGAAGCCGTTCTATTCAAAGAAAGAACTGATCGACAGGAAGATAGTAGTTCTGGTCAATCTTCAGCCGGTTAAGATAATGGGCGTAAAAAGCAACGGAATGGTTCTGGCATCCGATGATGGAAACGGTGGCGTGTACCTCCTTCAGCCTGGAAGCGATGCCTGCCCGGGTGATGGCATACATTAAAGGCTGATGCGAATCTGTGATGTGAACAGTCTGTATTCCGCAGCCGGTGGAGGAATACGGGTTTATCATAACAGGAAACTTGACTATTTCTCCGAACATCCCCGTCATACCGCCGCTCTGGTTATTCCCGGGAAGGATGACAGCCTGACTTTCAGGGGAAGCGCAAGGATCTACTCGCTCAGATCGATACCTCTGTTCAAATCAGGATACCGCATGATCGTAGACAGCGGGGGTCTGAATTCCGTCTTTCTCGATTACAGGCCTGACATTATTGAGATAGGAAGCCCCTACCTGCTACCTGCCCTTACGATCAGGGCTATGGGGGCTTCCCGGGTTCCAACGGTAGGCTTTTACCATTCGGATTTTCCCGACAGTTACGTAGGCCCCTTCGCCGGAAAGATATTTCCCCAGGTAATTGCCGAGCGACTTCAGCAGATTGCCAGAAACCATGTCAGCAGGTACTACAGCCGCATGACGGCGGTCTTCGCCGCTTCCGAATGCATGCTTGAGAAGCTGTACGATGCCGGAGCAAGAAGACTATTCCATACACCTCTGGGCGTTGATACGGAAAGGTTTTCACCGTCTGCTTTTTCCAGCAGGTTCCGAAGGGAAGTGGGCGCATCCGACGGGAGCATACTCGTCCTGTATCTGGCAAGGCTTCACTGGGAGAAGGGACTTGATCTTCTGATGAAGGCCTATCCGCTTTTCAGAGACCCGGGCAGGATTAAGCTTGTCATAGGAGGGCGCGGTCCCCACGAAAACCTCGTGAAGGATTTCATTAAAGAGTACCCTGAAGTCAATCGCCTGCCCTATCTGAGGGGCAGAGATGCTGTCGCGGAAGCAATTGCATCCGCTGATATATTCCTGACCCTGGGCCAGTACGAGACATTCGGACTTGCAGCCCTTGAGGCCATTGCGTCCGGTACTGTTCCTCTCCTTCCCGATGCTGAAGCATCAGGAGAAATAGCGGCCTCACTGGGCCTTCTCCCTCCCTTTGAGCCTGGCAATCCTTTCAGTCTGGCCGGTTCAGTTTCTCGGGCAGCAGGGATATCAGGATCGGAAACCTCCGAATACCTTAGAAAATATGCCGTTGCGCGGCACAGCTGGATGGATGTCTTCAGGAAAATGGAGGGTTTCTACGAAAGGATAAAGGAGGCCTGCGAAGAGAATGATGTCGAAAGACTGATTCCGCAGGACAGGTGGTGGAAATGATCGTGAAGCGATTACAACTGGCCGTGCATGATGTTTCACCGGCTCATTTCGACACTCTGAGAAAGATACACTCCGCCATGGTAGAACTGGGGGCTGTCAGGTACAGCATGCTTGTGGTTCCGGATTATCATGGAAGGTGGCCACTGGAAGAATTCCCCGATTTCTGCCGATGGCTTCGGGAGCTGGAAGAAAACGGTGTGGAGATGGTTCTTCATGGATGCAGGCATGAAGGCAGCGGGAACCGCCTGAGTACTGCCGACAGAATCAGATCTTCGTTATTCACCAGGAGTGAAGGGGAATTCATGGGTCTTGATGAGAAGGCGGCGGAAAAACTTCTACAGAAGGGCCGGGAGACCCTGAAAAGAACTCTTGATATTGAAGTCAGCGGTTTTGTGGCTCCCGCATGGCTGTACAGCAGAGGAACGATCGCAGCATTAGCGAAAACCGGGTTCATCTTCGCAGAGAACAGGTGGCGTATCTGGACTCCGCGAACGGGGCGGACTATCCTCAGAATGCCTGCTGTGAACTATTCGGGCGGAGGTCTTTTGAAGAGATTCATTGCAGCCTTATGGGTAATGGCATCCGGTATAATACTCGGTGGTTCTGAGACGGTAAGATTCGCCGTTCATCCCTGCGATTTTGAGGACGATGTGATACGAAATACGGTCATGAAGCGGTTGAAAACCCTTCTCAGTAAACGGGAAACGGTCAGCTTTACTGATCTCCTGCCTGCGCCATAATGTCACTGGAAACATTGATCAGGGATCCCAGATGCCTTATAAGTACAATCCGCTGAGGAATCAATTTTGCTTATAATCGCATAAGAGGAACGTGTTTTCTGGTTACAGCTTTAAAGAGGACGAAAAATGTATCTGGGATTTATGAATATGAATGCAGGTTTCATTGTTATCATAGCCGCAATGATCATAGGTCTTATATCCAGATCGATGGTTACAGGCACCTACAAACGCTTCAGTAAAGTAAGTACGGGAAGAGGACTTTCCGGCGCCGGGGTTGCAAGGGAAATACTGGACAGCTACGGACTTGCCAATATTGGTATACAGGAGATAGGCGGTCAGCTTACGGATCATTATGATTCCAGGAATGGCGTGCTGAGCCTTTCCAGTGGAGTTTACAAAGGAACTTCCATAGCATCCGTAGGTGTAGCGGCCCACGAAGCGGGGCATGCTGTTCAGGACGCGATGGGTTACAGTCCCTTTAAGCTCCGACAGAAGCTGGTACCTGTTGCCAACCTTGGCTCCCAGATGCTGTTTCCACTGATAATCGGTGGAATCTTCTTTCACATTACGGCACTTTATTATCTTGGAGCAGCACTTTACGGTGCCGCTCTGCTTTTTCAGCTGGTTACCCTCCCTGTGGAATTCGATGCCAGCAGGCGTGCGGTTGTCTACCTTCAGAAAAGCGGCAACATGACCGGAACTGAGCTGAGAGGTGTCAGGAAGGTTCTGGGCGCTGCATCTATGACCTATGTAGCCGCCGCACTTGCCTCCCTCGGGCAGATGATCTGGCTGGTGCTGGCCGGCAGGAGAAGATAATGGGTATAGAGACTCCGTTCGTAATAATTCTCGTCTTCTTCAGTGTGGTCTGTCATGAGATAGCCCACGGATACGTTGCCCTCAAGCTGGGAGATCCCACCGCGTACAAGATGGGAAGGCTGACATTCAATCCTGTTCCTCACATTGACCTGATCGGAACGATCCTGCTTCCCGCATTCTTACTCATCAGTAACAGTCCCATCTTGCTGGCATGGGCAAAGCCGGTGCCGGTTAACCCGGGATTCTTCAGAAATCCAAAGTCAGGCATGATGTGGGTGGCTATTGCCGGGCCGGCGACAAACTTCGCGATAGCTATTATCCTGACACTGCTTCTGCATCTAGCAGGCAGTATCATGCCGGCGATACTGGTGCACAGCCTTGCGATGGGCGCACTTATGAATATAGTGCTTATGGTCTTCAACCTCCTGCCTGTTCCTCCGCTTGACGGCAGCAGGATAGTAGCAAGGTTTCTCGATGGACAGGCTCTCTACCATTACAGAAAGCTTGAGAGGTTTGGTATTTTCATAGTGTTCGGACTGTTGTACCTGGGAGTTATCTCAAGCATCCTCTACCCCGCCCTTAACTTCGCCATCCGGCACCTCGACCTCTACCAGTACCTCAGACTCTAACCTGCTTCAACCGAAATGATAGGAATGATTAAATGCAGGACCTGACCCTGATTCTTTTTCTTATCGGTGGTATTTACGATGATACGCCCATGACAATCAATCCCGAACCCTCATATATCCAGGGAACCTACGAAGAATGGATTCAGGATCAGCCTGAATACCGGCCCTTCAGTGTCACCTCTATCGCAGGGTCCGACGGAGCTGATTTTATACTTATCTTTGAAGAGGGACTTACAGACAGCCTGGAGGCCGGGCTCCTGGACCAGTGGACAACAGATATAGCGTCAGAGGGACTTTCAACCGAGGTAGTCGAAGTTACCTACAGCAAACCTGAAGAACTGAAGGCATATCTTACAGATAAATACAACGAAGGCCTTGAGGGTGCAGTACTCGTTGGGAACCTCCCTGCTCCCTGGAGCGCTCTGGAAGACGAATACAAACTGAGTGGACAAATGTTCCCCAGTGATTACTTTTACATGGACATTGATGGCGTCTGGGAGGATAACTGGATCGGATATCCAACCCAGGGCTACGCCGGTTCCGACGGGATGTACGATACATTTTACGGAAGCCTTGACCCCGAGATATACGTGGCGAGAATCAAGGTCGATAACCTTTCGCAGGTGGGGGTGGGAACCCCTACCGAAATCCTGAACCATTACCTGCAGAGGAATCATGAATGGAGACTTAACGGCGATCCGGAACCCCTTAACGCACTCTGCTACGTAGATGACGACTGGGTACCCTGGGCACCAGGCTATCAGAACTCCATGAAGTATCTTTATCCCAATACCCAGCTTATAAGCAATCCAGCTGCGACAAACGGCACCGATTATCTTGAAAACAGACTACCCGGCAACTACGTATGGATAAGCCCATTCGTTCACTCAAACCCTGCAGCTCACTACTGGGCTCAGGGACCGATAACGAGCTGGGACGAGCTGGTTCCCGCATTGCCACAGGCTCATTTCTACAATCTGTTCGCATGCTCGAACTCTCGCTTTACAACCGCACGTTGCATGGGAGCGGTATACGCGCTCTGCACCGCGACAGGCCTTGCATCGGTGGGAAGCACCAAAAGCGGCGCAATGCTGAACTTCACCCCTTTCTATTTGCCCCTCGGTAACGGCGGATCATTGGGCTCCGGCTACAGAGACTGGTGGGATTACATTGCCCAGGGGGGCTTATCACCAAGTGAGCTGTCATGGCATCTTGGAATGGTACTGCTGGGTGATCCCACACTTATGCCCGCAATGCATATGCTTGGGATTGAAGATTCAGGCAGCGATACCTGCCTTCCGGGGATTACATTCACTCGGAACCCCTGCTGCGAAGTACTGTCCGTTTCCTATCCTGCGAATCATGGTGCAGTGGAACTCTACGATACATCGGGCAGGCTTGTTGCCACGGGGAGCCTTGATAATTCAGCATGCACGATACAGGTTTCCTCACTGAACGCAGGCTGTTACATTGTCCGAGTTACTACCTCAAGTGGCGCCATGGCATCCGCTTCTGTGATAATTCTGAAATAGCTTCAGGGGGACTTGCGTTAAACACATGTCCCCCGATTTAGATCAGAGCTCAGCCCAGCTGCCAGGATCCTCAGGCAGTTTTTCCAGAATATCTTCATTGATGACCAGGACGTACTTCTCCTCGAGTTCCAGAATAACATCCATCGTGGCCTGTTCCTCAAGCCTGTTTCTGGTCATAACCCGCAATTGATCCTCAACTTCATCAAATCTGGCATTCCGTTCGGGGATCACCTCGATCAGCCTGAACATGCATATCAGGCTTCCATCGAAAAGATCCATAGGTCCCAGCCAGCTGCTGGTATCTGAGGGATCGATCAGGAAAACCTCATCACCATGAAATCCGGGTACCTGACTGACAGACAGCGGTCTGGTTATCTGGGGCTTTGCTGAATCAGCGGCCAGGTGTTCGAATCCCGGCATTCTGAGAATGAATTCATCCCTTTCATCCTGGGTCAAACCGCGATATACAATGATAGAATCCTTTGGCATATGGATAGCCTGCAGAATCCTCATTTCCGGAATTGTAAAGGGTTCCTCCAGATTTTCAAACAGATCGTCCATGTCTGCCCGGGTAACTGTTACCGTGGACTGAATTCTGTCATTGTAGAATTCTTCGGATGCAATGTCCAGCAGGTATTTCACCGATTCGGTACGGAGGGAATCAACGAGCTCGGGAGAGTCATTTTCAAGAAGGTCACTGCTGTAGAAGTTGAAAAGTATGATATCGATAAATCCATGGATCCAGGCTGAATCGGCAGGATTTCCAATATGGTGGTTCCTGTAGTAAGCAATCTCATCTCTCATCTCTTCAGCTGTCAGACTTCCGAGATCTGAGGAGAATATAACGGTCTCCCAGGTCAGGAATTCAGCCTCCTCCGAGTAATGGAGTCTTAACTGTTCCATGGCTGCTGAATCCACACTCAGGTTATAATCGGTATGGAAGGACTTTTTAAGACTGTCCTCCATCTCCTGGAATCTTCTGGTTGCTATCGCGTTTGCGGCACTCGCTCTGATAGCAACCGTATCGGCAAGAGCTTGAGCTATGAGCAAAGAATCCGCTATCATGATGGAATCAAGCCTTATCTCATTTCCACTCTCCGTTATTCCGACTTCCCCGATAGCAAGGGTATCAAAAAACCTGATCATATCAGCCGGTAAGAGTACGAGGTGGATGGGTCCTGACGTTTCCTCAATATCGCTGCCCGGGTTCGTCGTATACAGGACATGTCTGCCCAGATAGCTTAAGAAAAAATCTATCTCGTCATCCCCGACGATTTCCAGTTCCTTCTCGTAAAGGAATCTTCTTGCGGCTTCGCTCAATTTTGCATTCAGCCATGCTTCGCTGGAAGAAAGCAGGAGATGATCATCCAAGTATCCCGCATCCGAAAGCTCCAGCTGGAGAAGGGCTTTCCGACCGTAGGTTACAATGTACTCACCGATGGTGTTATCCTTCGAAGTGAACAATTCTCTCTGACTTTCGCCAAGTCGGTTCCAGGCTTCGCCAACATCGCCAACTGAGATCGTGTCTTCCTCGACAACGATAAGCCATGTTGTCCTGTCGACACCTGTACCAGAGCATCCGCCAATAAGTGAAAGGATAATTAACGTAATAAGAGCTGCTGCTGATGGATTAATGAATTTCATTGTTCCTACCTTTCCTATATACCCACTTTATAACAATCTGTAGAGAGACTGCGTCAGAGGACTGTGTTCGGTCTGTATTCGCCAAATGCTTCGCGAAGCACGCCGCATATTTCACCCAGTGTAGCATAGGATCGCACGGCTTCCAATATAAAAGGCAAGAGGTTCTCAGATGAATTTGCGGCCTTTTCAAGAGATTTAATGCAATCAGTTACCGCACCGTTATCACGGATTTCCCTGACGTCCTTGAGTTTCACGAACTGAGCTTTCTCAACTGAGGGGTCAACCCTGAGCAGTCCTTCCGGCGGTTGTTCTTCAACTTCAAAACTGTTTACTCCGACAATTATCCGCTCTGAGTTCTCGATCTCCCGCTGGTAGGTGTATGCCGCTTCCTGAATCTGACGCTGAGGGTATCCCTCTTCCACGGCCTGAACCATTCCGCCGATAGAATCGATTTTAGTTATATAATCCCTGGCTTCGGCTTCTATCCTGTCCGTCAATTCCTCCAGGAAGTAACTGCCTGACAGTGGATCAACTGTATTCGTAATCCCGGACTCGTTAGCGACGATCTGCTGAGTTCTGAGAGCAATTCGTACAGCATGCTTCGATGGCAGCGCCAGGGCTTCGTCCCTGCTGTTCGTATGAAGGCTCTGGGTTCCACCGAGCACAGCCGCCAGTGTTTGAATAGCCACCCTTACGATATTGTTATCAGGCTGCTGAGCTGTAAGAGTGGAACCACCTGTCTGTGTATGGAACCGGAGCATCATACTCTTTGCCTTTATTGCACCGAACCTGTCTCGCATTATCCCTGCCCAGAGCCTTCGAGCCGCCCTGAATTTTGCGATCTCTTCCAGAAGATCATTATGAGCATTGAAAAAAAAGCTGAGTCTGGGTGCAAAGTCATCAACCGCAAGCCCCGTCTTTATCGCTGCGTCCACATATGCGATTCCGTCCGCTATGGTAAAGGCAACCTCCTGTGAGGCGGTGCTTCCAGCCTCCCTGATATGGTAGCCTGAGATGCTGATCGTATTCCACCTTGGAACGTTCCGGCTACAGAAGCTGAAAATATCGGTGATCAGTCTCATGGAATGACCAGGCGGGAATATGTAAGTTCCCCTGGCCATATACTCCTTGAGTATATCGTTCTGAATCGTACCTGTGAGCTTTTCCGGGGGAATGGACTGCTTTTCAGCCACAGCGATGTACATTGCAAGCAGGACAGCCGCCGGTGCATTTATAGTCATGGATGTGGACACACTATCCAGTGGAATATCGCTGAAAAGTATCTCCATATCGGCCAGACTGTCGATTGCCACACCCACTTTCCCTACTT
>JAUVUL010000276.1 GCA_030600975.1 Candidatus Aegiribacteria sp. | reverse complement strand
GGTTAAGTCCGGAGCAGCTGGAAGCTTGAAAAGCCTTCATATGCTGCTGCAAAAGTATCCCAACTGTCCCCGGGGACAGTTGGGATACTTTTGCAGCAGCATATGAAGGCTTTTCAAGCTTCCAGCTGCTCCGGACTTAACCTCAATTGGATAGATTTTTCCGTTGAATGCCAGAAGATAATCAACCTCAGCACTGCTCCCCCTGGCATCTCGCGACCAGTAGAAAAGATCGGGTCCGTGATGAGCCAGAAGTTCCTGAGCAACATATTGTTCAGCAAGTTTCCCTCTGAACATAGCCAGTAAATCCTTTCGTTGAAGCTCAAGGTCAACAGGAGTCCTGCAGAGTCTTTGCATCAGACCGATATCCAGTATGGATGCCTTGAACTTTTTTTGATTGGCGGTTGCCCCAAGCGGGAGACCTGATGGCTTTGCAGAAGGTATTTTTCTTAGAACTCCGGCTTTGTTCAGCAGATCAAATGCTTTGCGATTTGTCTGACCGGTGTGACCATCATCGAGTTTTGTATAAATAAGCTGGTCTCCAACACTTTTAGCACAGTTCAAAAAAACTACATCAAGACAGGCCGGATCAACATGCGGCTTATACTTTGAAAAATCATCTCTATATGATTCTATTACTTCCGATTGAACTCTGAAGGTTTCAAGCATCGATCCTGAACTACTGAAAGTTTTAACACATTCAGGCATTCCACCAATAAAGAAATATCTGCGCAATTCTTCCAGGAGCATATTCTGAACCTGCTCATCCACTGTGCCCGGGTGTTTAAGAGATTCTTCGGCTAATGATTCCCCGCGAATTGCATTGAGATACTCATGGAATGACATAGGGTAAACATGCATGTATTGAACTCTGCCAACCGGAATAGATATTTCTCCAAAAGCAAATTCAAGCAGGGAACCGGCAGCAATAACATGGAGTTCGGGCATATCTTCGTAGAAATATCTCAGTGCCGTAATTGCTCTGGGGCAGGCCTGGATTTCATCGAGAAAGAGAAGCGTTTTTCCCGGAGTGATTGGTTTTGTCGACAATTCTAAATAGTTCACTATTTTTTTCGGGTCTAATTCTCCTTCAAAAAAGATGTGAAAATTATTCATCTTCTCTAAATCGATTTTAACATAGTTTTCAAATTCTTCAGCGAGAATGTTTTCTACAAGCCATGTCTTGCCAACCTGTCGTGCACCACGCAAAATTAACGGTTTCCGCCGTTTTGAATCTTTCCATTCAAGCAACTGTTTTTCAAGTATTCTTTTCATAATTACCTCCTGGGCCGATGATATTATTGCCACACTGGATATAGAATGTCAAGGGTCATGCTGTACTAATGATATAGAATGTCAAGGGTCATTATCTATGACTGACCCAAAGTCACCTTTGTGTTTAAACGGATGAACCGTTCTAGGAGATTTTACCGGGTAGCAGAGAGAACTACGGGGTTGTTGAGGAAACAATTTCTATATGTATTGTTTCCTGAAGGAAACAATGAACTATGAGGATGCAAAAGCAATTGTATCCGAGTGGCTCCAGAGAGAGCCTGTTCCTGGCCTTATTGTTCGCAGAAACCCATCCTCCGATATTGAACTGAAGGGCTCAGTTTCCGCAAGTATTACAGTTGTTCATCAAGCGAACTTGACAATTTGCATTTGAAATGCAAGATTTGCACCAGAAAGGAGGATTTGATCATGAACATAACGTATATAACCAGATCGCTGGAGCCTGTACTCAAGCAGGCGGTTTCTGAATTCCCCGCTGTGGTTCTTACAGGACCGCGTCAGTCAGGGAAAACCACTCTTCTTAAGCACCTCTTCATCGACCGGTATCGATACGTATCTCTGGAGCCACCAGATGTTAGAGCAGCGGCAATAGAAGACCCTCGCTCGTTCCTTGAAATGAATCCTCCGCCTGTGATATTTGACGAAATCCAGTATGCTCCCGATCTTCTCCCCTTTATCAAAGAAATGATAGATGAAGACCGGCACAGGGCAGGACAATTTCTGCTCACAGGTTCTCAGAACCTTCTGCTCATGGAAAAAGTAACGGAGTCATTGGCGGGCAGGGCAGCTATGCTTACTCTTTTACCTCTTTCCAGAAGAGAGATCGACGGTGAACCGCAATCAGCTTTGCCATGGGAATCTGGTCGTACTCAAGCGGCATCATCAAAGAAAAATACATTTGGAAATCTCTGGGAAACATTCCTGAGAGGCGGGTATCCGGAGCTTATCGCAAATCCTGACCGTGACGGAAGCCTTTGGTTCGGCAGTTTTGTGCGTACATACCTTGAAAGAGATGTACGCATGCTGAGACAGGTGGGAGATCTTACTCTTTTTCAGAATTTCCTGCGGGCTCTTGCTGCAAGAAGTGCTCAACTTCTGAATCTGTCCGATGTTTCCCGAGATCTTGGTGTATCAGTGAACACTGCAAAGGCATGGTTGTCGGTTCTGGAAGCCACATTCCAGATAATTGTGCTTCGTCCGTATTATGCTAACGTGGGTAAACAGATTGTAAAAACACCGAAGATCTATTTCACTGATACAGGCATACTATGTTACCTTGCAGGCCTTAAGGATCCGGAACACGCGTTCGCAGGGCCAATGGGCGGGGCAATAATGGAAACAGCTGTTCTCATAGAAATCGTCAAAACCTATATGAGTCGCGGCATTTCCCCACGGATTTACTTCTGGAGAACCCGGGTCGGGACAGAGGTCGATATTGTTGTGGAGACAGAGTGTAAGCTTGTACCTGTTGAGGTTAAACTTTCTGCGACCCCCCGGTCTGCAATGGCCTCCGGAATTAAAGCATTCCAGGCTGATATGGGTAATAAAGCTCTGAAAGGGTATGTAGTACATCCTGGAAATGTTAAACTTCCACTTGGTTCTTGCGTGACTGCACTGCCCTTTGCCGATCTGTAGGACTCTCCCATATTGAATTCGAAAATGATATACTTATCCAACTTATCCGGATTGATTGGAATAGAATCGCTTCATGAAAATACTTAACCTGGTTCTTGATTTTGTGCGGGTACACAAATTCCTCATCGGGGGGATTTCTCTGGCCATGTTTCTGGCTTCCATCGTTCTTGTTCCAGTGTTTGTTCAGATCCTTCCAGCTGATTATTTCAAGAAAAGAAAGATCAGGGCAAAGCCGAAGTGGGTTCCATTTCCCCTGCATGTTCTGTATCTGGTGGTAAAGAACATTATCGGGATCGTTCTTATCATCATGGGCCTTGCCATGCTGATCCTTCCCGGTCAGGGTTTGATTACACTGATCATCGGGATAAGACTGACGGATATTCCGGGAGAAAGGCGGGCATTTCTGTTTGTGCTGCGGAAAACACCGGTCTTGAAAGGAATGAACTGGCTTCGGAAAAGGAGAAACATACCTCCTTTTGAGCTCCCGGAGATGGAGCAAAAATGAAGCATAAACCGGTTTACCCTTTCATACTGATTACTATCATTTGCTTCTCATCAGCCATGGCTTTCCCCGGTCCGAATCCGCCTCTACTGATAATGGGTAACGGTTTGATGGGATCCGAGCAGCTTGTTTCCTTTTTCATGGAAAACAATCCTGATGCGGATGAGCAATGGGTTGTTCGCCTGGCGGTTTTGTACATTGCAGAATGTGCCTTCGAAGGGGTTAATTCGGATGTTGCGTTCATACAGATGTGCCTGGAAACAGGATTCCTACGTTTTCAAGGGCTTGTTAGCGTGGAGATGAACAATTTCTGCGGTCTCGGCGCCTTGGGTCCGCAGCAGCCGGGTCTTTCCTTTCCCGATGAGTGTACCGGCATTCGTGCCCATGTGCAGCACTTGAAGGCTTATGGTTCGTCTGACCCTTTGAACGGTGATCTGGTGGACCCCCGTTACCATTATGTAACTCCCAGAGGAAAATCACCTGATATTC
>JAUVUL010000340.1 GCA_030600975.1 Candidatus Aegiribacteria sp. | reverse complement strand
CGATCATCTTGAAGTATACTGCAGGAAGCTGGGACATACGCTTCCATTTAAATACTGCCGTATTGAGAGTAACGGGCTTCCATGCTCTAAAATAATGGACTGCTGGTTCCAGAGGTTTCCTATTCAGGAGTACATTCAGAACAACTACAGCCGGGAAGAGATTACCCGGATATGCTCTCCTTCGAAATCGAAGATGGATTACATTCATGATTTAATGAATAGGGACAGCAGCAAATCGTCCTGATAATATCGATCGATCGGCTCAAAGTTTTAAGCTTCGAATTCTCTTCTCAGGCTTCCTGTTCTTGACTATCCATTCGATTTGAGCTACTTCTAGATTTGGGCATCTGGAGGTGACATATGAGTGTCATGGTGACAGGAGGGGCAGGTTACCTGGGAAGCCATATGGTGCGGCAGCTGATCGAAGCGAATACCGTTGTAGTGGCCTACGACAATCTGAGCAAGGGCCACAGAGAGGCTGTCAGGAATGCTCCCCTGATCGAGGGTGACATAAGAAATTCCTCCCGCCTCGCCGGGGCAATTGATAAATACGCAGTGGATTCGGTAATTCACTTTGCCGCTTCGAGCCTGGTGCAGGAATCCATGGAAGATCCTCAGAAGTACTACCTGAACAATGTCGGAGGCACGATTTCCAGAGAGTTCCTTGCGGTCTGCCCGTTGAGTGCTTCAAGACATCTCTCAAGATCGCCGGTATCATTGTACGATGGTACGACCACACTGACGATTTTCGAAGGAATTGTCCTCACCTCCTTCTTGAATTCCTGAAGAGGTATTTCCTGAAAGTCGAGAATGCCCGGAATGTCCTTCTCCGTTCATCTCTGTCAAGAAGGCTCCTCCAGAGTTTCCTGATGATGTACACAGGTCTCAGATAGAACCTGCGCCTTGCGTAATCACAGAAGTCCACCAGTTCAGCAGAAGACAGGTTTTCAGTTCTTATTACGCAGCTGTGCAGCCCCTCTTCGGTCAGCCAGTCTCTCCAGTTGTCAGCTATTAAATTATTCGATTCAAGGGCCTGTCTGTACGCTTCAGTGCCCGGATAAACCATCATGGGATAGAACTGAGCCGTATCAGGGTTGATTTTAAGCGCAAATTCAAGTGTTTCTCGCATGGTCTCTCTGTCCTCCCCCTGAGTGCCCACCATGAAACACCCGTGAACCAGTATTCCCGCTTTTTTTGCGTTCTCAGCGAATTTCAGAGAAAGCTCAACCGTGATACCCTTACGCATATTATTGAGCATCCTGTTGCTGCCGCTTTCAAAACCAACGCATACGGTGCGCAGCCCGGACTTCCTGCAGAGCCTGAGGGTCTCGAGGTCAACATCTGCCCTCATGTTGGATGTCCATGAAATACGCACTCCGTTCCCGATAAACGATTCGGCAAGTTCCCTGAGACGCCCTCTGTCTACAGATATGGTATCATCCTCGAAAAAGACCGCACGTACCTCCGGCAGGTTGTTCTGAACCCAGAGCATTTCAGCCGTTATGTTCTCAATCGATCTTCTTCTGAACTCTCTTCCCTGCAGAGTTGAGGGGAATACACAGAATGTACAGCCATGCGGACAACCTCTGCCCCCCATAATCATTACCTGGGGGTAGAGAGCATTCGGGTTGTTATACCTGTAGATATCAAGGTGCCTTGCGTAGATACTGCTGACGTAAGGAAGTGAATCAAGGTCACTCAATCTTTCTCCATCACCTGTAAAGAGAACCTCACCGTTCGACTGTCTCAGATAGAGCCCCTTAACCCCGGCAGGCTCTTTATCGCCTTCGATCGCTTCAGCCAGTCCTGTCAGGGGATTCTCGTATTCACCTACGACAATACCTGTGAACCTGTCGCCCATTTTAAGCGTATCGTCCGGAAGCGCGGAGGGATGTGTTCCTACAAGTACGACGAATCGTCCTTCAATCGCTATGGTGTCCGCAAAACGTACGTCAGATTCAATTGAAGGAGTGGAAGTCTCCACTATCACCAGACCGGGATCGAAACGGTTGATCCTCTCAAGTGTCTGCTCAGTATCCTTGCCGTCTGCAGGTGCATCCACCAGATCAACTTCATGACCGGCCTTTTCCAGAGCTCCGGTCGCGTATGCAAGCCATATCGGGTAATAGAGCGTACCGCTCTTCGTAACAGCGGGACTTCTCTGTCCCCGGCTGTATCCTGTTATGAAAGGCGGATTAACTGCCGTAATTCTCATTTATTACTTTCTTCAAAGTGAACCAGACCTCTTCTGTCTCAATAGCATCCATGCATATTGCCCGCTCATGAATGCAGCCGGGAAAAAGGCTGTTAGAGTAGCACGGCGAACAATCCGTGATCCCCCGTACGGGATTGACAAGTCCCCCGGCAAACAGCGTTTCGGGGGATGACGGGCCGAACAGCACTACTGACGGAATTCCTCTTGCCGTCGCAAGATGAGCGACTCCGCTGTCAGCACCGAGGAAGCCGTAACACCTGTCAAGCAGCGCAGCCGTCTGCCCCCATGTTGTTTTCCCCGTCATATCAAGAACATCAGCCCTGCACTGCTTTTTCATCTCTTCAGCAGCCTCCGCGTCATCACTTCCTCCTACAAGAATAATATCGAATCCAGCCGTCGAAAGCCTGTCAGCAATTATCGCAAACCTCTCCGGAAACCATCTCTTCTCGAGTACGGTATCCCTTGGATTTTTTCCTCCACCCGGAGCAATCGCAAAGAGAGGCTCGGCAAGATGCAGGTTTGCAACCCACTCCCTTTCCGTTTCTCTTACCGGGAAGAGAGGTCGCCAGTTCTCAGGGGTTACGCCAGCCGTTTTCGAGTATGAATATCCTGCATAATCGGTTTCAACCATCGGGAAAACTTTCTCCCATTCACCCAGAGGCTTTCCCCCCGAGGACCTTACAGGTGAGCCCGTAAGGTACCTTACCCATCTTCTTACGGCAGGTGATCCCTGAAATACGAAGGATTCCTTCACACTCTTCAGGATTTTTCTGTTCCTCATGCTCCAGCGTGCAAGGTTCAGGAAGCCGCTGATGCCTGATGGAGGGGGCACTGGAGCAACAAAAATTCTATCTATTCCTGGAAACCGCTCCCATACCTCGGCCGCGGAATATCCGGTAAGAACCCAGTATT
>JAUVUL010000173.1 GCA_030600975.1 Candidatus Aegiribacteria sp. | reverse complement strand
TGAGTTTCATTGCCTACGGAACAGCCCGATGGCCGGAGGGCGTAACATCCCAGAGTTCTCTTTTCAATTTCCTCGGCAGACTCGGTATTCCCGTGAATCCCAAAAACTCTGTCTGCAGGGGTGTTGATGAAGTTGAGAAAGCCTATCACAGACTTGAAGAGAACCGGGATAAACTGCCCTGGGAGATAGACGGTGTTGTTATCAAGCTCAACGAAGCTTCTCTTCAGGAAAGGATGGGAACTCTTTCCAGATTTCCCAGATGGGCAACTGCCTGGAAATTCAGAGCTGAGGAAGCAGTAACACAGCTGATCGATATAGAGTTGCAGGTCGGAAGAACTGGAAAGCTTACACCGGTTGCAAGACTGGAGCCGGTCTTTGTCGGTGGTGTGACTGTTTCCAGCGCAACGCTTCATAACGAGGACGAGCTTCGCAGGAAGGATGCCAGACCGGGAGATACGGTAATTGTTAGAAGAGCGGGAGACGTGATACCTGAGGTGGTAAGATCCCTTGGAAGACCGAAGGGAGAAAGAGGGAAACGGTTCGAGTTTCCCCGGAACTGTCCTGAGTGTAATGGACCTATTGCCAGGGAAGAGGATGCCTCTGCCCACAGGTGCATGAATCCATCCTGCCCGGCAAAGCTCAGGGAGAGCCTTTTCCACTGGGGTTCCAGGGATGCCCTTGATATTGAGGGTCTTGGCAGTAAACTGGCGGAGCAGCTCGTTGACAAAGGTATGGTTAAGGATGTATCGGACCTGTACCGTCTTACCCAGCCGCAACTTGCATCACTGGACAGGATGGGCGAGAAATCTTCGGACAATCTCCTTTCGGAACTTGAAAAAAGCCTCAGCGCGGACCTTCAGAGGTTCATTACCGGCCTTGGGATACCCGGGATAGGCAGAACCGTTTCAGGCCTTCTGTCCGGCAGATTTTCCGATCTTCATAAAATGATGGATGCCGGTGTTGATGAATTCCTTGCGATTGAGGGAATCGGCCCTGTTCTGGCGGATAACCTGTATCGATTTTTCAATGAGAAGATAACGAGCGATGTGGTGAACAGGCTTTTAAACGCCGGATTCAAGCCCCGGGGCAGTAGTACATGTGATAGTGAAAAGCCTCTTCTTAGATTAACAGTGGTTTTTACTGGCGGAATCTCTTTATCACGTTCAGAGGCACGGATAATGGCTGAGAAGGCCGGTGCGAAAGTTACCGGAAACATCTCATCAAGAACTGATATTGTAGTTGCCGGCCCTGGAGCTGGAGACAAGCTGCAGAAAGCTCGTGAACTGGGAATCAAGATAATAGACGAGGATGAATTCCTGAGGTTGTTTAATTAGGGACGGAAATGGGGACGGAGGTAATTAGATTTCTTAATTACCTCCGTCCCCATTTCCGTCCCCAATCTCAATTTCTTAGCTTGCCGCCTTGAATCTCTTCATGAATTCAACGAGAGCTTCAACACCCTCATAGGGCATGGCATTGTAGATTGAGGCTCTGCATCCTCCAACGGATCTGTGCCCTTTCAATCCAAAGAGATCGTTCAAAGCACCTTCGGCTATGAACTTCTTTTCCAGCTCCTCAGATGGAAGGCGGAACGTTACATTCATTAGAGACCTGCTGTCTTTCTCAGCGGTTCCCCTGTAGAAGTCATTGCTGTCATCCATGTAGGAATAGAGGAGCCCGGCCTTCTTATTATTAGCTGCCTCAACAGCACTGATTCCACCCTGCTGCAGGATCCATTTCAGAACAAGGCCCACAACGTAGACAGGGAAGGACGGAGGAGTATTGAACAGTGAATTCTTGTCAATATGGGTTGCGTAGGAAAGCATTGTGGGAACTTCCTTGCGTGCCTGCTCAACCCAGGAGCGTTTGATGACTACTGCAGCAACACCTGAAGGCCCGATATTCTTCTGGGCTCCGGCGTAAATGAGGGAGAATTTGCTGAAATCAAGCTTCCTGGAAAGGAAGTCAGATGACATGTCACAAACCAGGGGGACATCACCTGTTTCTGGGAAGTCTTTTATCTGAGTCCCCACCAGTGTGTTGTTGCTTGTGGTGTGTACGTATGCTGCTCCCTTCGTCAGGTTGAACTCCTTCGGAATGTAACTGAAATTGGAGTCCTCACTGCTGGCGGCAATATTCACGTCACCGAAGAATTTTGCCTCTTTGACCGCCTTCTTCGACCATCCTCCTGTAACGATGTAATCGGCAGTCATCCCATCCTTGAGGAAGTTGAAGGGAAGAGCGCAGAACTGAGTACTGGCCCCGCCGCCAAGGAAAAGCACACCATATTCGTCCTCTGAAAGACCCATGATCTCGAGCATGTTCTTCTGTGTTTCACAGAACATCCGGTCGAACTGTGCGGAGCGGTGGGATATTTCCATTACGGACATTCCCATGTTGTCGAAGTTCACGACACCCTTTGCTGCTTCCTTCACCACATCGTATGGAAGAGTAGCGGGTCCGGCGAAAAAGTTGTATACACGTTCGGGCATTTCTGTCTCCCTGGTTAAAGTTTACTGGACAAACACATATATTTCCTCTTCATGAACAGTCGTTAATATGCTTCCTGTAACCGGTGATATGCAAGTGTCGGATTCGGAAAGAAGGTTAAGCTTTTGATGCCCTTGATAGCAGGAATATGCCCAGGGAGATATAGACGATATCGGCTATGCTTGCCGCAAGAAGAGGGGGAAGGGCTCCCTTATGACCCAGGGTCTGGCCGAGTCGCAGAAGGGAGAAAAAGATGAAAGCCAGCAGTATCGCCAACCCGATACTTGACGACTTGCCGCTTCTTGGATTTCTCAGTGCCAGCGGGGCTCCCACAAAAACCATGATCAGATTCGAGAGAGGGAAGAAGAACTTCAGATAAAATTCTACCAGATCTCCCCTTGAGTCACCTCCGGCGTTATCGACACTTTCAATATAGTTCCTGAGTTCGATGAAATTCATTTCCCCCGGTGCTTTCTGCCTTGCCCCGAAGTCATCAGGTGTTTCGGTTACCTCAGGGATAGGCAGCGTATCGGCAGTTGAGAAAACCAGTGCTCCGGATGGTCCGAATACTCTGTCAGCAGTACCTATGCCTGTCCATAAGGAATCGGACCAGATCATTCTGTCCATATCAAGTCTTCTGGTGACCCTGCTGCTGTCATCGAACCACTCTATAGTAACATTGTCCATTGTTTCGGTCTGGCCGTTGAAGAAACCGATATCCAGTATTGATCCATCCGGTGACCTGTGTGCGAAATTACTTCTTCTCGAGTAGTTGATCGGTTCCTGACCGTCTATTTCAATCCTTTTCACCTGCGTCTGCTGGTATGTGGCATTGGCTACTATGAAATCACCCACACCAAGCTCAAAGACCGATGTGAGGCCCCCGACGATAAGCAGCGGCAGGAAGATCCTGGGTATGCTTATTCCCGCGGCTCTCATTGCAACCAGTTCGTTCCTTCTGGAAAGCGATGAAATTAGAAATAGTGAGCTTAGAAGGACAGCAATAGGCAGGACCAGCACGATTATGTAGGGCAGTCCGTAGAAGTAGTATGTCAGAAAGGCGCCAACTGATACATCCTTGTCAACCCATCTGGTGAAATGGTCAAATGCATCGACGCTAACGAATATGATTACGAATGACGTAACGGATACGATTATCATTTTTATGAACCTGAAGGCAAGATAAACATCCAGCTTTTTGAAAATCATACGAAATCGCTTTTCTGTTGAATGCCAGCAGTACCTGGATCATGCCTTCCGCGGAATCTTCCGAAGAAAGACCTGGCAGCTGCGAGCAGTCTGCCCAGAGGGAGAGGATTGCCCTCATGCAGACTCCGTGCAGTGAGCACTACTCCAAAGACGCCCAGTATGATATTCGGAAGCCACATTGAGAGAAATGCGGGCATCATTCTTCTGTCCGCAAGCTGTTCCCCGGCAATAAGGAAGAGGTAATATGCAAGAATCACCAGCAGGCTTATACCGAGGGCAATACCGGCGCTACCCTTCCTGGTTGAGAGTCCAAGCGGGATACCGAGAAGTACAAATACTATACATGCGAAAGGAATGGAGTACTTCTTCTGTATTTCAACCCTGTAACGGCTTATACTCCGCTGCAATGAAGCTATGCGATCTGCCAGAATCCGAAGGTCGCCGGAATGCTGCGCCAGGAAATTCCTTGAGAGATTGAACCTTGTTCGAGCATCAACGCTGTCAGGAGGCGGGAAAGTAGTTCTTCCAGTAAAGATCGTTGAATCATTGATCAGGGCAAGAAGGGGCCTGCTTCCAGAACTGATCAGTGAATCCTCGAACATTTCAACCTGTTTTTCAAGAGAATCAACAAGCGCTCTCATCTGACCTGCGGATAGTTCCCTGTCTCCCCGGTTATCCCTGTCCTGCCTGACAAGTTCCTCGGATCGGACTATCTCAACTGTATAAACTGTGAAATCCAGTTTCCTGTACTCACCGGTTTCCGTCAGTTCATGCATCTGTCCGTCGGTAAGAACAAGGCGGAAACGATTGGCTGAAACAGGCTCCATTCGTCCCCTGAGGGCGGTAATAGTTCTCCCGGGCATACCGGGAACCCGTTCATGTATGACGACGTTTTCAAGTTCTCCGGTCAAGTCATCCTTTTCCTCCACGATTATCCTGTAGTTTTCAATATCTTCTACGAACATTCCCGGTATGATCTTTGCAGCAGGACGCATTGTACCGATGTCAAGGAGGAGGTTCTTGGCCAGGTGATTTGCGTCAGGTAGAACGTAGTTATTGAAGAGTACCATGGTTGACGTCAGGAGGATAGCTGCCAGCATGAGCGGCTTTATCAGCATGAAGATACTTATGCCTGAAGATTTCATTGCAGTTACTTCAAGGTCGGATTCCATCCTGCCCACCGCCATGAGTACTCCGGCCAGAACTCCCATTGGAATCACTACAGCCACCATTGAGGGAAGCAGCAGCAGGAATACCTCCACAACGGTTCTTACGGGCACTCCCTTGCTTACGATCATATCCAGAAGATCCAGCAACTTATCAAGCAGCATCACAAAAGTGAAGATACCGCAGGAAAGAAGAAAGGGCGCGATGAATTCTCTTAAAGTGTAAACTTGCAGTTTTTTCATAAAATTCTCATTATTGGCATTCAGTAATATCATACAATATGACAATTATACCCTGTATCGGGAACCATGAGTAAACGGAAGACTAGAATCTGCGTATGAAAATAAGAACCGGAATTCTGCCATTAATCACGCTGTTCATAGCGAATGCAGCTGC
>JAUVUL010000189.1 GCA_030600975.1 Candidatus Aegiribacteria sp. | reverse complement strand
GGTTCTGAATATCTCCAGAGACCGGAGCCCCAGAGCAACCTTTGCAGGTTCAGTATGAGTAGCCCTGGCTCCCCCTATGGCACACTTGTTGTTACCCTGACCTGCCGAGGGAGCGCTATCTATACAGAGAACCGATACACCCTTCTCTGTCAGGTTCATCGCCAGGGGAGTTCCAACACTTCCGGCTCCGATAATGATTGAGTCGTAGCTTTTCCTGATCATCATTCGCTCCCCGAGAACAATCCCAGCTGAGTCTCGGCGAAAAGGGGTCTGTCCGTGAAGGCTGTTATTTCCCTCCCGGGTATCCCCTCCTCCCGGCATATCCTCTCGATCAGGACTGCACAGGTCTTGCCTCCGCATGCTCCGAACCCGGCTCTTGTTATGGCCTTCAGATGGTTCAGATCCCTTATTCCCGATCTGATATGTCTGCGGATATCACCCGCGCTTACCCTTTCGCACCTGCATACAATGGCATCATCGGGGAGAGGCACTTCGAGGGGTTCTTCAAGGGGGGTAATATCTTCAGGATACTGGATCATTACCCCGGCTGTCCTGCAGGCGATATCGGCCGGAGTTTCAAGTTTCAGCAGAATCGTGTGTGGAAATCCTGCAGCCCTTTTCCAGCCGGCAATTACTGCCTTTCCGAGCACGGAACCCTCCCATCCTGTAACGGTCACCTCACTGCCTTCAGCAAGCAGCCACTCACCCAGCTCGAAGGGTACGGTTACCAGAGGCTTCTCCGTAGATTTTCTGAAATCCACCAGTGTAACGGCCAGACCCGGACATACAGCCACGCACTTCTCGCATCCAACGCATTCACCATGGAATTCAGGCAGACCCATGATCGGGTGTCCCGATGTACCTATCAGATCCTTCGGGCAGCATGTCATGCATGGGTTGCACGGTATTTCCTGCATGCAGTGAAGAACGGGGAACACACCCTCCCTTGTCTCAGGAGGATGGTAAGGAAATAATTCCCCGCCGGGGCTTTTCAGCACCTCGGCCTTTTCGTGAAGACCTGCGGGAATTGAGATTCCCTCCGTTCCCAGTTCCCCGGCGATCTGAAGCCCTCTAATTTTCCCGGAAAACATCGCAGCACTGGCTTCGGCTATTTCCTCCGCATCACCTGCCATCATCGTCTTCATTCCGAACTTTAATGCCTTCCTGAAAAACTCATCGACAGGGTTGAGCCCCACCGCGATCAGGACAGTATCCACTTCCCAGCTTTTCTCAGTACCGGGCAGGGGCATGAAAGAATCATCAACTTCAGCGATTGTAATCGCTTCCACTTTTTCACTGCCATGTGCGGCAAGCACGGTATGTCTGGTGAAGATAGGAACACCTAGCCTCTTGATCTTATCCGCGTGAACCTTGTAACCGCCGCATACAGGCAGAGCCTCCGCCAGACCCACAACGGTCATCCCGGCCTGCAGCGCGTGGTATGCGGCTATCAGACCTACGTTGCCGCCGCCTACAACGAAGAGCCTCTCCGAACACCTCACCAGATCCCTGTTCACAAGGGTCTGGAATGCTCCTGCACCGAAAGCTCCGGGTAATGTGCATCCGGGGAATGGAAGTGATTTTTCTCTGGCGCCGGTCGCAATAAGAAGGTATTCCGGCTTTACTATCCTGTAACCGTCGGTGCACCTTATACCAACCGTACCGTCACTGAATACTCCAAGTACGATACTGTCCAGCCATACATCCACCGATTCCAGCTCCTCTATCTCTCCTGCGAGCAGGGAAGCTATGTGGATTCCCCTGGTTCCCGCATGGCAGTCGACCACGGAGCCGAAGAACTTATGCATCTGCAGAACAAGCTTTCCGCCAAGACGGTCCTTATCGTCAACGATGATGGTGTCTATACCCTTTTTCCCGAGCTCTATAGCGGCGGCCATTCCTGATGGCCCTCCACCGAGAATCAGAACATCAGTATCGATCATGAGGGGCTGCCGGACGTCGGGACCGGGAAGATCTCTCAGTTCCGGAAGGCCTTCAAGGCTTTCTATCTGCATTCCAGCCTCAAGCGGAACAATGCAGCTCTTACGCGGAACGCCATCTATGAGAAGAGTACACTGTGAACACTGTCCATTGGCACAGAACATTCCCTGTGCGCTTTCGTCTGCGTGGTGGTGTCCGAATACGTGAACACCCAGCGCAAACAGAGCAGATGATACGGCTTCCCCCATAACACCCGAGGCGGGTTTTTCATTGAAAGTGAATTCGACTTTCCTGATTTCGGGTTCTTCCAGAACCGGATGCCTTGTGATTCTATTTTCCCGGGAAGACACTTCCCCTCCTTACGATTCCCTGCATTTGTCTGATAATCAGAGAATAGCCAATCTATTACTGCAGTTGAATAGATGCAACGGTTTAAAGCCCTACTTTTTTCTTGTTTTCTTGGCCCAGTCGGCCGCGAATTTCATCCTTTTGGGTTTCCTGGTCTTGACAAATCCCCTGCACCCGGGGTAGTTGATGCATCTCCATACGGTGATATGCGGATACCTATGCAGCTTCGTCAGAGCGCCGCATAATGGGCATACGGGGATATTACCCCCTGCCTCCCTTTCTATCGCTCTTTCCTCGGCGTCCATCTCCCTGTATTCTTTCTTCCTGTCAGGGCCTGTAAGCCATTGACGTATCACCTGTCTGATGATAAACCACATGAATGCGATACCCACAAATAAAATCAGAAGCCGGGCTGAACTCATTTTTCCTCCGTATAGAAAGCAATTGTTTTCATTGACAGTTACCGGTTGACAGAAGCACTTTTCATGCGTAAGTAATATGCTCGCTCAAAACTGTATGAATATTAGTAATGTTTATCGATATGAACAAGTTCGGGATTTAGGAGTATAAATTAGATGAACTACAATTCAGACAAGCTTAGAACAATAGCAGTAATCGGTCATGGTACGGTTGGAAAAACCAGTCTTTGCGATTCGCTCCTTTTTGCAGCCGGTGCAGTAGAACGCCTGGGAAGTGTCGATAGCGGTACAAGCCAATTCGATTACACTGATGAAAGCCGCGAACGTAAACACAGTCTTTCATCTTCGATGGGCATAGTTGAATACAACGGCTACAAGATAAACATAATCGACACGCCCGGACTGGCAGATTTCCACGGCGCAACCATTGGCAGTGTCACAGTGTCCGACGGAGTTCTTCTTGTTATTGACGGATCAGACGGCGTTGAGGTTGGAACCCTGAAGACATGGGACTTCGCCGCCAGAAACGAGAAGCCGCTGATGATCTGGGTCAACCGCGTTGACCGTGATAATGCTGATTTTGCAAGAACACTCGAGGATGTAAGAAAGAACCTCAGGAAAAGCGCGATTCCAGTAACTTTTCCCGTGAAGGAAAACGGTGTCTTTTCCGCGATTGTCAATGTAATCACCGGCAAGGCTGTCAACGCTGACGGAAAGGAAATACCCGTTCCCGATTCAGCGAAGGATAATCTTGAAATGTACAGGATGCAGCTGGTCGAAACTGCTGCGGAGTCCGATGATAAACTGATGGAATCATTCTTCGAAAATGAAACACTTTCCGATGAAGAAATGGCTACCGGACTGAAGAAGGCAGTTTCTACAAGGAGCTTCTTTCCTGTATTCAGCGGAATGGCCTTTCCTCCAGCCGGTCAGGAATTCCTCCTTGATTCGATCCTCGCATTAGTTCCCTCTCCCCTGGAAGGGTCTTCCGTAGCCGCAACCGACAGAAATAAAGAAGTAGAAATCGCTCCAGATCCTTCTGGTCCTTTTGTAGCCAGGGTGTTCAACTGCAAAGTAGATACACATATGGGCGAAATAGTCTTCGTGCGGGTACAGAGCGGCTGCATTGAAGGAACTACAGATATATCCAACACAACAAAAAACGCTTCCGAACGTCTCGGCAACTATTATTTCATAAGCGGCTCCAGCAGAACTGATGCAAACAGACTGGTTACCGGCGATATCGTTGCCATCGCCAAGCTCAAACATACTACCACAAACGATACGCTCGGGTTGAAGGGAAGCAAGATCATCCTCAAACCCATTGTCTTCCCCGAGCCCGTCTACAGGGTCGCCATCGCCCCCAGGGAGAGAGGTAACGAGGATAAGATGGGTACTGGCCTGTCAGTCCTTGCAGCTCAGGATCCCACACTTATCCTCAGGAACGAATCCGAGATCGGACAGACGACCCTTTCTGGAATGGGTGAGCTTCACCTCAAGGTTATGCTCAGCAGGCTGAAGGACTCAACCGGAGTGGAAACGGAAACCTTTAAACCGAAGATAGCCTACCACGAAACGATTACTAAGAAGGCAGAGGGTTCCTACAAACACAGGAAGCAGACCGGCGGACGCGGCCAGTACGGTCATGTATTCATAAGACTTGAACCCCTGCCGAGGGGAACCGGATTTGAGTTTTCAAGTAAAGTAGTCGGAGGAAACGTTCCCACTAATTTCATTCCCGCAGTGGAAAAAGGAATAGTCGAGGCCATGAAGAACGGACCCATTTCGAGCAGTAAGGTCGTGGATTTAAAGGCTGTTGTATACGATGGCTCTTACCACCCAGTGGATTCCTCGGATATGGCTTTCAAACTGGCGTCCAGAAAATGTTTCAAGGATGTCATGCTGAATGCCGGACCCAGCCTTCTTGAACCCGTCGTAAACATGGAAGTCACAGTCCCGGAAGAATTCATGGGGGATGTCATGAGCGATCTGACTTCCAGACGTGGTCGTATACAGGGAATCGAAGCAGAGGGTGCTTTCCAGGTAATAAAGGTCAGTGTTCCCGAGGCAGAGCTTTTCCAGTATACAAGTACCCTGAAATCACTGACCCAGGCAAGAGGAAGTTTCGTTCAGAGCTTCGAAGGTTACCAGCCGGTTCCAAGGGATATCCAGGAGAAGATCATGGCTAAAGTCACTGAAGAGGAAGATTAATATGATATCAAAATACAGGACTACTGCAGCAGTTGTTCTCGCATCTCTGTTCATTCTTTCATGCCCCGTTATGGGCGATGGGGGCGGAGGAGGAGAAACCGGTGTAGATGGAGATTC
>JAUVUL010000350.1 GCA_030600975.1 Candidatus Aegiribacteria sp. | reverse complement strand
GGATACCCGGGACCCAATCTCCAGTTCTCACGGTTACGGACAGAACATTATGGGATGGAGCAGGATATGCTCTCCCAAGCACGGTCTTTCGTGGGACAGGATTAAAAAAGTCTCATCGAAGGTGTATGGGACGGAGACCTGCGCCGATCCGGAAAGCGGATATGCCGGTAAGGCTTTTCCCGCATACTGGCACGGTCAGAGGTCCGTTATGAAGGATTCCCTCACGGTTGGTGACCAGGTATTCCCCAGGATCTACTCAAGAAAAACGGAAGACAATTTCGCCAGGGTCGGAGACATGGACGGTCCCTCGTTTGAGCAGCACATGTTCACCTCCCTCACGGGTATTCAATGGACCGACAGCGAATTAAACCATGCTTCAGAAAGAGTAATTCAGCTTGAACGAGCATTGCTTGTAAGGAATTTCAGCAGATCAAGAGCAGATGATGAGTCGGTGATCCCGTACTTTGAAAGGACCGAACAGCAGACAAACCCTCTTATAGGCCATGCAGTGGCTATGGATGGAGACAAATTCAGAGAGGTGATGGACGAATACTACACCCTCAGGGGCTGGAACAGGAGAACGGGAAATCCCTCTCTGGAAACCATGAAAAAGTTTGACCTTGCAGAGGAAGCAAAGCAGCTGGGAGACAGAATAGTTGAAAAAGATTGACCTCTTTGTCCCCGGCAGGCTTTGCCTGTTCGGAGAACATTCCGATTGGGCCGGTGAATACAGAAAAACCGATGCATCTGTAGAAACAGGACAGTGTATCGTAGCCGGCACAGATCAGGGTATTTACGGCAGGGCTGAACCGGCGACGACAGGATTTCTCATCTCACAGATCCTCCCGGATGGTTCTCAGGGACCCATACATTCGTATCCTTCGGAACCGGAGCTTCTGAAAGAGGTGGCGGAGTCTGCGGTATTTGATTCCTACGCGGCGGGTACTGCATCTGTGATTTTGAATAGGTATCCGGGCCTGGGGTTGAGACTGCTTATATACAGAAGATCTCTGCCTATGAAGAAGGGACTTTCATCCTCCGCAGCCGTGTGCGTACTAACCGCCAGGGCATTCAACAGTATCCACTCTCTCAAACGCTCGGTGGAAGACGAAATGGAGCTGGCTTACCGGGGAGAACTTCTCACCGGTTCTCACTGCGGAAGGATGGATCAAGCCTGTGCATACGGCGTTGACCCGGTCCTGCTTACCTTCGACGGAGATGAGATGACGGCCAGGCCCCTGCTGCCGGGAGGCCCGCTGCATATTCTTATCGTGGATCTGCAGGGCAGAAAGAACACCCGCAGGATCCTTGAAGAGCTGAACTTCGCGTTTACCAGCGGAAACAGGCAGATCAGAAAGGCCCTGGGAAGTGAAAATCACGGAATAATCGCAAAAGCATGTGATGCCATAGAAATGGGAGATGCCAAAACCCTTGGAAAACTTATGACCGAAGCCCAGAAGGTATTCGATGAACTGGTTGCCCCGGCCTGCCCTTCAGAACTCAGGTCTCCGGGACTTCATGAAATACTGAATAACAGAACCGTCAGGAGTCTTACCTGGGGAGGAAAGGGTGTGGGTTCACAGGGAGACGGTACCGCTCAATTCATCTGCAGGGGCCCGCAGGAAAGAGAAGAACTAAGAACAGCGCTGGAAGCCGAAACAGGAGTAGAATGCTACTTCCTGACTCTGAACGGAAGGGATTGAGGTTTCCGAGCTCTAAACCTTCAGCATTTTCTGAAGCTGTATGTATATTTTCCCCTCTCCGACAACCTGAACATGCTGCTCTGCGTTACGCCGCTAATGATTTTCTGACCACTCATGTGATGATCGCTGAAGGACACAACACCGTCCGGGCTGAGAACCCTCCGAAGTTCCTTAAGAACCGCACCTGGATCTCCCAGCAGGTGAAATACATCATAAAGAAGGACAACATCGATACTTTCATCGGGTATTCCTGTTGAGCAGTCGGAACAGATAGTACTGATGTTCTCCAGCTTCAGCTTTGAAGCATTTTTCCCGATCATATCCAGAGCGAGCTGGAGTATTTCCTGCGCGTAGATTTTCCCCTCATCCCCGACTGATTTAGAAACAATGAAAGTATAGCTTCCGTGTCCGCATCCGAAATCAAGCACATGATCGCCTGGTCTGATATCCACTTCATCAAGAATCCTGTATCTGGGACGTATCAGATCCCTGCATCTTAGAAATAGAGACATGATATAGAATGCTGTTTTCGGCATCGGTTTGTTCAAACACTGCCTCCTGTCAGACGAAACCTTCATATATTGAATCGGGTTTCCGGGTTATGTTTGTTCAGCAATATTCATCGAGAAAAAATGGTCAGTATCCCATCTCCATAGGCAGTGTCAATTCTTCCGTTTCAAGGATGATACTGGCGTCATCAAATCCCGGCGGTCCGGACATCCCGCCTCTTACACCGTTGGATATACAGTAACCCTCCGTAGGTTTCCCGAAGAGATTCCTGTTCTGATTTCCGTCTCCGTTCTCATCATGAAGTGCTGATACTGCGTACTCACCGAACGGAATATCAGCGAATACGAACTGAATGGATTCTCCTTCAATAACCGACATTGCTATCCTGAATGCGCTGTCCGGATCCCTTAAGAATCCTTCTTCCGATGCCCACAATGCCACTCGAATGTTTCCATCACAGTTCCGCAGAGCTTCAATGGTAACTACGATAGTTCCGATCTGTTCCTCCGTAGCGGATTCGGTTTCCCCGATTTCACCAAGAACCGTCACCGGCACAAGAAGCAGAACCAGCAGCATTCCTTCAATTGCAATTCTCGCTTTCAAATCAGACCCCATTTCCGTTTGGATATTCAGGTGTTTCATTTACTGTAATCACCGAAGCTACGTTCTTGATCACCCCTCCTTCTCCAGCTTCTGCAGTTCAGCGGCAATGAATTCGTTTCCTCTTTTGAGATACTGCTCGGGAGGAATAATCGGTTTGTCGAGCTTTGCGTGTGTTTTTTCGGATATTTGCCCGTCAGTTACCAGCTCCCCACCGGCCTTCTGCAGAAG
>JAUVUL010000236.1 GCA_030600975.1 Candidatus Aegiribacteria sp. | reverse complement strand
GCAGCTGGAGGAACTGGCTGACGAAGCGTTCCAGCAGTCCGATTTCAGCGGTTCGTCAAGGCTGTACACCGAATTGATGTTCATGTATCCGGGATCATCCCAGATAGATCTCTATCTCTACCGGTTGGGCATGGCTGAGGCCGGCAACAGGTATTGGGCCGATGCGCTTTTCTACTTTGACAGAGTCGAGAGAGAATACACCAGAAGCCAGTGGGCTGATGACTGTGCCTATCAGTCAGCAAGGGTGTGGTGGAGCCAGCGTCAGGATTACAGGAAAGATCTGACACCTGTACTGAACTGCAAGGCTGAACTGGAGGACTTCTTTGATGAATATCCCGGATCATCCCTGCTGGAAGATGCTGCAAATCTTATGGGCGATGTGAACAATCACCTTTCCCGGAGAGCACTGTTCATAGGTCAGTTCTATGCCAGACGAGATAAGTTTGATGCCTCTCTACTCTACCTCAGGGAAGCGCTGAACGATTACGGCGATACCGATTGCATAGCGGAGGTGCTTATCTCTCTTGGAAACGTCTATTACGAAAAGGATAACGAATATACCGCCAGGGAATTCTACCGGAGAGCAATGGACGAATGCGAATTGAGTGAAGAGCAGATTGCAGAATTGCAGTCCAAACTGGATGAAATGTGATATGACTGGACTCCTGGGCGGGACATTTGACCCTCCCCATTTCGGCCATCTTGTTCTGGCCCTGGAAGCCTTTCATCAGTTTGGCCTTGAAGAAGTACTGCTTGTTCCCACAAGATTTCCCCCACATAAACCGGGAAGGCGGATAACCTCCTTCAAGCACCGTTTCCGAATGACGGAACTCGCGGTCGCTGATTCCCATGAACTGACCGCAGCGGACCTGGAACCTTTCGATGAACCATCCTGGACAGTAAACCTCATTGAGAAGCTCAGCGGTAAGGGCATTAAGATCTGCTTCATCATGGGTATGGACAGTCTGAAGGAACTTCATACCTGGAAGGATCCTGAACGCATATCGAAAATGGCAAAAATAGTGGTGGGTACCAGACCAGGATACGAAGCGGAATCAGTCGACATTAAGTATAGATCCATAGTGGAGACATTTGATATCCCCGGCATGTGCATTTCCTCCTGTGATCTCAGAGACAGATTTGCCAGAGAGCTCAATACACGCTATCTTGTACCTGGAAGTGTCCGAAACTACATCAGGGAGAATGGTATGTATGTCTAAGGAAAGGGCTATTGACAAGCTTCTTTATGCTGTGCTTGAAGATGATGTCAGTGACATGCACTTCAAGGTGGGCAGCAAACCGATAATCAGAAAATCAGGCGAGATAATACATGTAGATGAATTCTCCACCATGAAGGTTGAACATATTCAGCGTCTCATCGGTGAAATGATCAGCGATAGTCAGGCTGAGGAGTTTGCCAGTGGTAACGAACTGGATCTGGGCTACTCGCTGGAGGGCAAGGCCAGGTTCAGAGTCAACATCTATCATCAGCGCGGAACTCCGGCAATGGTTATGAGGAAGATCCCATTCGAAGTTCCGGTTTTAGATGACCTCGGCCTTCCTGAAGTCGTAAAGAAGATTTCCATGGAACAGAGGGGTCTGATTCTCGTAACCGGAGCAACCGGAACAGGGAAATCAACAACCATAGCAGCGATGATAAATCATATTAATCAGAACCGTTCCGCCCATATTGTGACAATAGAGGACCCAATCGAATTTCTTCATTCGGATAACAAATGCACCATATGCCAGAGGGAAGTTGGAATCGACACCAGGGACTGGAGTACCGGTCTCAGAGCTGTGTTCAGACAGGACCCGGATGTAATCCTTATAGGAGAAATGAGGGACGTCGAGTCGATCTCCACGGCCCTGATAGGAGCGGAAACAGGGCATCTTGTACTCAGTACCCTCCATACAACAAATGCGATGGAAACCGTATCCAGGATTATAGATGTATTTCCACATGAGCAGCAGCATCTTATAAGGCTACAACTCGGGCAGTTGATAATCGGGATAGTATCCCAGAGACTTCTTCCCGGAATAGATGATAGTGGAAGAGTTCTTGCTGCGGAGGTTCTTATTCAATCGTCTACGGTATCTGCGTGCATCATCAATCCCGATAAAACCTACCTTCTGACCGAAACGATGGAGCAGAGCTATTCACAGTACGGAATGCAGACCTTTGACATGGCTCTTTATAATCTTCTTCTGGATGAAAAGATTGACAGGGAAACAGCCCTTGCCACGGCTTCAAATCCCACTAAACTCGACCTTAAGCTCAAGGGTATAGAAACCGCTTCGGACTGGAGGATGGAGTGATGATACTTAATCAAATTCAGATATGCGCTAATATAGTTCCACTTGCCATAACAGGTGGGGCAGTTCTCCTCATACTGGGGCTTATCCAGCTTTACCTCGGGTTGAAAGCCCAGAAGTCACCAAAGGTGACAGGTGAAAAGGCCATGATAGGTGAAACGGGGATAATAAGAAGCGCATCAGGCTTCATGGACAGGTCTATCGTTGAGGTAAGAGGCGAGCTTTGGTGGTGCCTTCCCGCAACAAGATCCACCCTCCTTGAAGAGGGAAATACAGTGAAAATAGTGGGTATTGAGGAAGACTCAATGATACTTGAAGTGGATACTGAATAAATCGATTAATAGTCGTCGCATCGAAGAAGGGAGTGACAATGGGCCCGGGAATTATAGTAGTAGTAGTGATTCTGTTCCTTTTCCTGGTATCAGCGCTTAAAGTTCTCAAGGAATATCAGAGGGGTGTTATTTTTAGACTGGGTAAGGTGATAAACCTGAAGGGACCGGGGTTGATAATCGTCTGGCCAATGATCGATAGCATCAGGCGGGTTGATCTTCGGGTGGTAGCCATGGATGTACCTCCGCAGGATGTGATAACCCATGATAACGTATCAGTACGTGTTAACGCAGTTGTTTACTTCAGAGTAATTGATCCGAAAAAAGCAATTCTGGAAGTAGAGAATTATATCTATGCTACAAGTCAGCTTGCGCAGACTACCCTGAGGAGTGTACTTGGCGAGGCAACCCTCGATGAACTTCTTTCCAAAAGGGATGAGATCAACTCCAAGCTTCAGGACATACTTGACAGAATGACCGATCCATGGGGCATCAAGGTCAGTACCGTAGAGGTTAAGCATGTGGACCTTCCAGAAGACATGCAGAGGGTCATGGCGAAACAGGCCGAGGCGGAGAGGGACAGAAGAGCCAAGATAATCCGGGCTGATGCGGAATTCCAGGCTGCCGCCAAGCTTGCGGAAGCCGCTGATATAATCAGTGCTCATCCAGTCGCACTGCAGCTTCGTTACATGCAGACACTGTCGGAGATAGCCGTGGAGAATAATTCCACAACCATATTCCCACTTCCCATAGAGCTTCTTAAGCCTTTCATAAACATGCTTGATGGCAAGAACAAGGGATAGATCGTGTTCAGCGGAGCGATAACAGCTCTGGTTACGCCTTTCAGTAACGGGGTTGTAGATGAGGTTTCGCTTGCAGGTCTTGTTAACTGGCAGATTGAAAAGGGAATAGACGGCCTGCTGGCCTGCGGATGCACCGGCGAAGCGGCAACTCTCACCACGAAAGAACAAATGCTGGTGATCGAAAAGGTTTTGGAGACGGCGGCAGGACGGGTTCCCGTGATCGCGGGTACAGGAACAAACGGTACAGCCTCCTCAATAGAGCTTTCCCTGGAAGCCGACGCCATGGGTGTGGATGGAGTGCTCCTGATAACACCTTACTACAACAAGCCTACTCCAGGGGGGCAGATTGAACACTCCACCAGGATTGCCGACTCGGTTGACTGCCCTGTGATACTCTACAATGTTCCCGGCCGGACAGGTACGAACATGCTGCCGGAGACCATAGCTTTTCTTTCCCGGCATCCTCGAATCGTAGCCATCAAGGATGCAGCCGGCTCCGCCGAACGGGTCACCGCTATTCGCAACCTCTGCGATATCACGATACTGAGCGGAGATGATCCGATCGTCATGGCTCAGGTTGCCCTGGGCGGCTCCGGAGTGATCTCGGTGGTTTCCAATATAGCCCCCTCCGAAATGTCGGATCTGGTATCACTTACCGCAGCGGGGCAGCTTGAACCTGCACGTGCACTGCAGGCGAGACTCTATCCCGTGATAAAGGCGATGTTCCTTGAATCGAACCCTATCCCTGTGAAAAAAGCTCTGTCCATGATGGGTATGATAAGTGATGAACTCCGTCTTCCACTGGTTTCAATGAGCGAGGAGCTGGTTCCGGAGCTGCAAAGGGTGCTTGAAGAGGCCGGAATCATCTGATGAAGCTCTGCATATTCGGCAGTTC
>JAUVUL010000264.1 GCA_030600975.1 Candidatus Aegiribacteria sp. | reverse complement strand
TAATTCCAGAACAGGTATAACCTCCCGCGATGAAAGTTCAGGCTGATTTACTTCTGACCGATATCGGCGAACTGATCACAATGGCCGGTTCGCCCGGTCTTCGAAGGGGAGAGGATGCGAATGAGCTCTCCATCATTCGGGGTGGTGTTGTCGCATCCTTCCACGGTAGAATAGTGTGGACAGGAAAGACCCGGGACGTGTTCAACAGTGTACAGCTTGTAAACAACAGCCTTGAAATTGATGTCGCGGGTAAAGTAATCACCCCGGGTTTCGTTGATTCTCATACTCATCCTCTTTACACAGGTACCAGACAGGTTGAATTCGCCATGCGCGCAGCGGGAGCGGACTACGAAGACATTGCCGCTGCCGGAGGAGGCATACTCAACAGCGTCAGCAGAACCAGACAGGCTTCATCTGCGGACCTTGAAGATACCCTGATAAAGCATCTTACAACCATGCTCCTTCTTGGAACAACGACTGTGGAGGTGAAGAGCGGCTACGGTCTTGACCTTGAAACGGAGATCAGATGCCTTGAAACAGCTTCAAAGCTGGCTGAATACTGGCCGCAGACCATTGCCAGAACATTTCTGGGAGCTCATGAAGTTCCTCTGGAATACAGGAACCGCTCAGATGAATACATCAAGTATCTCATCGTTGAAGTGCTTCCAAAAATAAAATCCATGGAACTTGCGGATTTTGTGGATATCTTCTGCGAAAAGGGTGTATTCACCGCTGAACAGTCAAGACGTTACCTTCAGGCGGCAAAAGATATGGGATTCGGAGTCAGGATGCATGCAGACGAATTCCATGATACAGGTGGCGCTTCAGTGGCTGTGGACGTGGGCGCCATGAGTGCAGATCATCTACTGTCCATTTCCGATCGAAATATTGAGAAAATTGCCGGAAGCAACACTGTGGCTACACTGCTGCCGGGAACAGCACTCTTCCTTGGTAAACCATTCCCTCCTGGCAGAAGGCTTCTTGATGCAGGCGCGGCTGTCGCAATTGCAACGGATTTCAATCCGGGCAGCTGTTTCTGTGAATCGATGCCCCTGATGATTAATCTTGCAGTATGCCAGTGTGGCTTCACTATAGAAGAAGCAGTAACCGCAGTCACGGTAAACGGTGCCGCAGCCCTTGGAATGGACGATCACAAAGGTGCTCTTGTTCCAGGGTTTGATGCGGATATGATACTCTGGGACCTTGATGATTACCGCGGTATTGCTTATCACATGGCAATACCCGATATTGAGGACGTGCTTATCGCTGGACAACTTGTTTCCAGTATGTTTGAGTAGTACTGAAAACATTACGGTGAAACCATGAGGATGAATAATGATAGATATTGAACAGCGTCGAAAAGTTCAGGAACTTTTTCAGGAGGGTAAATACGAAAGTGCTGAGAAAATCCTGAACCTCATGATCAACGAAGATCCTGAAGAAGCTTCAATACTTAATACACTCGGTGACGTACTCGTAAAACTCGATCGAACTGAAGAAGCCCTTGAACGCTTCGGAAAAGCGGGACAGCTCTACTGTATCAACGGACTTCACTCGGCTGCGCTTTCAGTTGCAAGAAAAGCATTGAGATTGAATTCGGAATTCGCCGAAGCACATTTTATCAAGGCGCTGAGCTACGATAATCAGGAAAAATACGAAGAAGCAAAGAAAGAATATCTTCTGTACCTCAAATCGAAACCTTCACTCAAGGAACCACCTGTGCTCCAGTCATGCCATGCCATGACCAGACTTGACCCGGATGATAACAAGTGGGTAATACGCTTCGCCAAGGTAGCCGCAGCGAAAGAGGATAAAGTTTTACTGAAACAGGCGATTGAAACCGCCCGAAGCAGAAATATGAAGGAAACCGGTCAGCTTGAACGGATGCTCACGAAGCTCAACAGGAAGCTTACCAAAGACACAATCAAACCCAAGCAAGCACCGCCACCTCCGACTGAGAAGAAACCTGTCGAGAAGGCCGGGATTCCGCCTGAAGAGAAACCTGCAAAGAAGATAAAGACTCCACCTGAAAAGAAGCCTGCCGAGAAGATGAAAACTCCACCTGAAAAGAAGCCTGCTGAGAAGATGAAAACTCCACCTGAGGAGAAGCTCGTCAAGAAGGCCAAAACAAAAAAGGTTGACAAAACCCCTCCTTCAGCAACTATTGATGAACTGGACTTTGAGGAATCCGTCTTCATCGAACCACTTGACGAGGGGGAGGAGCCTTTCTCCGTTGAAAGAAAAAGGATTGGTGAATACTTCATCGCGGAAGGGCTTCTTGAAGCCCCCGATGTTCTAAGGGCCCTTGATATCCAGAAGAAAAATGATCCCGACCGTAAGCTGGGCGACATCCTGGTAAGCATGAACCTGGTCTCCACCAGGCAGCTTCAGGAAGCTCTTTCCCTTCAGGTTGAAGATATGAGGAGTAATCTGGATAGATCAAGGGGGGATGGACTGGGTTATGTTGAGCTTGGCAATCTTCTCCTGGAAGTCGGTGATTTCTACGGTGCAATCGATTCGTATCTCAGGGCCTGTACTATCTACCGGGCAAATGAACGGGAGTATATGGTATTCGAGCTGCTTGAGGGTGTACTCGACATCTGTCCTGAATCCCTTAGCGCCGCAAAGGAGATAGTAAGAATAAGAAAGGCCATGGACGTAGACGGTCAGGCCAGGGCATTCTACAGGCTCGCTGTAGCCTACCTGCTTAACGACAGCCCTCATGAAGCACTGGCAGCACTTGAGAAATCGGTTTCTGTGGATTCGGGCTTCGAGATGGCAAGAACACTTATGGACGGTATCCGGCCTGGTCTGGCCGACAGTGATGATTACGCGGATATAGCTATGATCCTGGCTGATATCGACCGCAAATTCGACAGGAACTCTGCAAAGTCACTGGCAGGTATTATCAGGGAGTTTCAGGAGGGTATAGAATCAGCAGTCCCCATAGACGATTTCAACACGCATTACGACCTTGGAATAGCGTATATGGAGATGGGGCTGTACCGTGAATCTCTATCGGAGTTCGAACAGGTTCTCAAAAGCCCCGATTTCAGGATGAAAGCAAGGGAAATGCTTGGAAGATGCTGTCTCAACCTGGAACGCTACGATGAAGCTGAAGATCACTTCAGAAAAGGTCTTTCAACTACAGCTGGAGATCTGAGATCATCCGTTGGATTCCATCTGGCCATAGCGGACGTCTACAGAGCTACAGGCCGGACTTCTCAAGCGGAAAAGGAACTTGCAGCTGCCTCTAAGCTTGATCCGGATATGGTCAAGGTACAACGTTTAATGGAGTAGCATTTGCCAGTGTCCTGTCAAGCACCATCTGATGCATCTTGCGCCATTAGGCATCTGGCATGACACTAGGAATACTGTCTGTAACCCCGGGTTCTCCCGCTTCCACCGCCGGATTCAGAAATACCGACAAACTTGTTTCATGTAACGGTAGTCCCCTGAATGACTGGATCGATTTCCTTTACTGCGCGAACGGCTTATTCATAACACTGATATACTCAAGGGGTCCATTGATCAGAAGACTTACCATCCGCCGCATTCCCGGTGTTGACTGGGGCTTCGCATTCCAGGATCAGGAACCTGCTGTATGCAGAAAAAAATGCATATTCTGTTTCGTAGACCAGCTGCCCGCGAATGTCAGACCATCCTTGCAGGTAAAGGATGACGATATCAGATATTCCTTTACGCAGGGAACATATGTAACCCTTGACAGGGATGACACTGAATATGCCATTCGCAAGCACCTGACGCCCCTGCATATTTCCGTCCACGCAACTGATCCTTCGGTAAGGGGAAGAATACTGGGAACCTGCAGGGAGGAACCTGTACTACATATGCTAAAGAATCTCTCCAAAGCCGGTATCGAAATGGAAACTCAGATAGTAGTAGTACCTGGATTGAACGACGGGGAACAGCTTGATAGAACCCTGGAAGAACTTCTTTCAATAAGCGGCGTTATATCAGCTGGAGTAGTACCTGTCGGTCTGACGAAATACAGGAATGGAC
>JAUVUL010000037.1 GCA_030600975.1 Candidatus Aegiribacteria sp. | reverse complement strand
CATGCAGGATGAAATTCTTCCAGTTCGCGAAACGGCTTGTTGCTTCCGGGTCTGCAAGCCATCGCTGCCGTTCGTTGAGCGTTGTTCTGTAGATGTATTGATTCGTTTTATCGGGCCCGTTGGGAAATACTTCACACAGTACAGGTTCGGTTACAAGGAGCCCGGATCTTCTGACCAGGTCAAGCCAGTCGTGGCGGTGTGGCTGCTTACCTTTTGCCATCAGCTCCTCCACCCTGTCATGTTCAATGGGAAAACGCAATTAATCGTTGAAGATGAACTCAAAAACAAACCTCTCTTGAGCGTTACATCCAATATCCTAAGTATATTCCGTTCTGGCAATTCAAGAATGGCAACCGGGGAGAAGTCCAAATTTGTAATCCTTACAGGATTTCATTCAGAACTGAGAACAAATCCTCTTTCTTAACTTTTTGATTTTCATAGAATACAAAAGGAAATTCGGTTGGACCTTCCGCAAATGCTGAGGTTCCGGCTAAATCTCCATAGGGAACTGATTGGGAGTTTATCCAGAAATAAATACTTCTGCTAGAAACTGGATTGAAATACTTCGCCCTTGAAGAAGAGATGAACACATCTTCCGATTCTACATCTAATTCTGAACAGATAGTATTCATTAAGGAATCGATTCCCTTCTTGTCGCTTTTACGTCCCTGTTCTGTTTTACGTCCCTGTTCTGTAGTCAAATTAAGGAGATTGTCTTTCTTGTGCCTGGTTAATCCTGAGCATGCTATAAAATCATAGGGTGTTTTCCATAGAGACTTATGATATTTCCGCTCAAATAGTCTGCTTGCGTATCCAGTATTTTCTTTCCTACACCTATGGAGTAGCGACCAAACTCGGTGATCATCAATACCCTCCAGGATAGCATGGTAAGAGAAGTATTCTTTCTGCTCCTTTTCATGAATTCTGAACCAGCTTTTCAATGTCTTTTGTATCAGGAGATCCGTATAAGCTACTGAGTGATGATTATAAAGCCACTGATAAAGAAAATCCCGGCCTGCCATAAGATTGAAGATTGAGGGAATTGAGCCTTTATTAAACATCAACTCATCCTCACGGATGGTATAACCTCGCACGATTCGGGCGTAGTCAATCGCAACATTTGAAGTACCAGCTGTACTACTGTCCCGAAGTATATAAGCCAGCTTATCAATATCATATGCGGAATTAAGGATTGATATTATCGAACTGAGCAAAGCTCGGGAATCACCAAATTCAAAATCAGCCCCGGTAATCATCCTGCACATTAGCTCAAGATCAACTTCAGAGGGCAAGATATCTGTAAAATCCTTAAGGATTACCAGACAACTCATTACTTCATGAGCAGATCCTTTAAGGTTTTCTCCACTATTAGTAATGGAGTCAAATATTTCTTTACTCTCATTTTTTAGAAGGTTCCAAATAACATCCTTATCATAAAAGTACTCACCCACATGCGAAAATGCAGCATGACCGACATCATGCAGCAGGCAAGCATATTGTACCGTCTTCTCGAGAGATTTCTCATTCATTTCAATAGACTTCACAATATCAGTTAAATCACCACTTCGGAATAACATTTCGAAAACACGCTGTCCCAGATACATGACACCCAGAGAATGCTCGAATCTAGTCTGATTTGCTGAGGGATAAAGTGCAAAAGCAGTGAGTTGCTTAATACGCTTCAATCTTTGAAATATTGGTGTGTCAATGATAGCAAGATCAGCAGGAGAAAGTTCAATGTAACCATAAACAGTATCTCTGATAATCTTGTTGTCAGGCATTACGTCGAACCGGTTCAATCAGGAACGGGCAAAAGAAAAAAGGTTTTCCCTTACATCGGAATCAAGATCATCAAAAAGTGTCGGTATAACGTCTTTGAAATTATCCTTTGTTGGTGCTACTCTCCCGTTGTACAAAGAAATCAGCCCTATTGATCTTAAAAGACCGAGTTCGTACGACACATCTTCACTGGTATAGCTTGAAGAGTTTACCCTGCGAAAGGATATATGTACCTCCGCATCAGTTGATGAAAGCTTCTCTGCAATTTTTACAGTTTCCCCGGTAATGTCCCTTATTGAAAGATCGTCCCATGTTGATTCAGAAAGCATTGCGGTCAGAATCTGCCTGACACTTACCTCTCTGCACATCGCATTTCTCCGTTCAATTCTTCATTTCAGGTTTCTGGTGTTTCTCCTGCGGAACACAATATAACCAAATGACAGCTGAAAATTATGCTCTCTTCTTTTTCTTGTAACCACAAGTGCTTTTAACCTGCTAATCCTTTGCTATAAAATTGATAGTATGCCTGCAGGACTGAGTCAAGGAAGAATATGGGAGTATGAACTCTACTGCAAGCGGAAACATCCTTATGCTTCTCAGGCTGTAAACCTGCTCTATGATTTCAGGTTGTTTTTCTTTTTCGGTCTTGAGGCTTTCCAGGCGTTCTTCCAGGCATCTCATGTCCGTCTGATACTGATCGTAAAGGTCAAGATCAAGCTTCAGCTGCGCCGGGTCCTGTTTGTGGATGCGAGTGAGCGTTTTATTGATCTCCTGAATCCTGGTGCTTATCAGTTCCCGGATCTTCTGTTTTTCAGCTTTTGCCTGGGCTTTCAGCCTGCTTTCGATCAGAGGCCTGTGGGTTTCCCGGTACTCCTGAAGTGAAGCTTCTATTGTGTCTCTGCCTTTAATGACCGCGGATTGAAGTTCTTCTGACAGAGTGATGGATATTTCGGGATGATCCCTCTCCTCCGGAATGAACCCAAGAATTTCTTCCTGTGCCTGCTCAAGCACACCATTGTTCAGCCTGAACGGGATCTTCTGTATATCTTCATGGAGCTTCCTGCCGGATTCTCCTATTGCTACAAGCCTTACATGCAGAAGCATCAACGGGCCGGGCAGGAGTGTACTGTCCACTACAGTGTATGTTGATCTTGAAAGCTTTTCTCCACCGGTAAGACCGGCAGTGAACATATGCTGGCGGAATACCTCCATTGCCCTTTTCATGAGCGGATGGCTGAGATGCACGTAAGCAACGTCTTTCCGGTCGGCCGCGTCCTCAGGCGAAAAGACAAGTTTCAGGAGGGAACCGTCCGGTGATTTTATGGAGCGTGAACACCTCTCGCCCCAGTGCTCCGGGGCTTTTCTGAGCAGCGCTCCTTTTTGCGCAAGGTCACCGGGAGCATTTTCCAATCCCGGGTGGCCATCTACTTTCAGCGCGTCATTCAGAACCTGCCTGATAACTGCGGGATCAGCTTCCCAGTATTCTCTGGCATTTTCAATGTATGTTGAAAGCTCAGTATTTCTTCTGGAGTCGTAAATATCTCGTTTCACATCAGCGCTGAGGGCTGTTCTTGGCTCAAGGGTGTCCAGGTCGGAAGCGGATTCTCCGAGCATTCTCTTTTCGATGTTCTTCTCTATTATCGATGCCACTCCTCCGAGATCGTCCCTCTGCTGCTGCACCTTCTCCACCACTTTTTTCAGATATTCATCATCGCTTCTGTCAGTATGTACGAAGTGGTGAATTACGACTTCATCAGCCTTCTGGCCGTGCCTGTCTATTCTGCCGTTACGCTGTTCAAGCCTGTTGGGGTTCCATGGTATTTCCCAGTGAATAAGGTATCTGCATTGTTTCTGGAGGTTCAGGCCTTCCGCGGCTGCATCCGTGGCTATGAGAATTCTGAGGGAGTTTGTCTGCGGGTTTGTCTGAAAGGCGCTTTTTATCAGTTCCCGCTCCATAGAGGACATGCCGCCGTACAGCTGCATTATTCTGTCTTCGCCGCAATAGTTCTGAAGATGATGACGGAGATACTCAAGAGTATCCCTGTACTCGGTGAATATTATCAGGCGCTCTGTGTTCCAGGCATTCTCCGTTTCTAGATGCTTCTCTATCCAGTTTTTCAGCACTTCTGTCTTTGAATCCTCAGCAAGGCTGTTCTTCTCTGATTGCTGAAGCAGGTATTGCAGGTTCTGTTTCTGCGCTGTTGAAAGTCCCGGGAAAAATCTGGAACACTCCGTCAGTGCCTGTCCCTCCAGCTGGTCCTTTAACAGATCGTCAGCATGATCTTCTTCGGTTCTCTTCACCGCGATCTCCATCAGCTTGCGATCAGGTTCTGTTTCTGTTGTATCTGTTTTTGCTTTAAAGAAATGATCGGTATGGGTGAGCATCGATCTGTGGAAAGCAAGAGGGCAGGAAAGGAAGCGCTTCTTGAGCATGGTAAGCGCAAACCTTACGGGCATTCGCACATTCGCGTCCATGTTTTCCCGCAGTCTGCTGGTTATGTACTCGTCGAGGGTTTCCGCTATTTGGTTTGCTGTTGCTTCCTGTGGTACTTCAAGTGCCTCTACCCTGCGTTTTGACAGATTTCTGGTGGTTCCCAGAGTAAGTATCTCGTCTTTCATCCGCCTGATCATGACAGCGCTGACAGATGATCTGTCAACCTGTGAATCGCGATGAAAACGGAGAGGGTCCAGCAGTTCCAGCAGCCCGGTGAAACTCTCGGTGTATCCATTATGGGGAGTTGCTGTAACGAAGAGCCTGTGCCTGAAGTGCGGAGACAGGTTCCTTAGCATTTTCGTTCTCTGTGAATCCCGCACATACCACTGCCGTCCGACAGGGGCACAGTTGTGAGCCTCGTCAAGGATCATGAGATCCCATGAGGACATCGTTCCGTCTGATTTCCGGAGCCCTGCCACGAAATTCCTTAGGTGTACTTCCCTCTTTATGAAATCCATACTGGTTATAAGCCAGGGATGACTCTGCCAGGGATTGACGTGAGTGCCGTACTCCCTTCTGAGATTGAGTATCGCATGTCGGTCGATGATCTTGAACGAGAGGTTGAACTTCTCGTCCATCTCCTCCTGCCACTGCACCTGAAGAGAAGCAGGACAGACTATCAGGCAGTCTCGTACGCGATTCCTGCTTATCATCTCCTGCAGAACAAGACCGGATTCAATGGTTTTGCCAAGGCCTACATCATCCGCTATAAGCAGGTTGACCCTGGGCATCATCACCGCGCGGACTGCAGGAGCTACCTGGTACGGCGCCAGATCAATAGCGCCCATGAAGGGGCAATGAAGTACATTCCCGGAAAGTGTGGATGTTGTGGACCATCTTACAGCCCGGAGAAATGAATTGAATTCGTGCGGTTTGTCCCAGTCTGACATGATCGGGAGGCTGATGTCTTCAAGAATTCTCGTATTTACTTCGCGTTCCCAGATTACATCGAGGGATTCTCCAAGCCTGTCATCATCAATGCATTCAAGGGTTACTCTTGTTATCGGAGATACCGCCGGGCCCGTATCATGCGGGATAACATCCTCAACGATGAAATACCTGTTGCGCAGGTTAACGAGCTGTCCCTGTTCCGGCGCGGTTCCGGTTATGCTCATTCATTCCAATCGCATTTGTCTGTGTTCAGGATTTCTTATCAGATGGAACAATATCGGATACTCACGCATAATCCAAGTACGTAATCTCGGTTATTCAAACCCAGACTAAATGGTGTTGGTGAAAATTGTCCACTACTTGACATTTTGTAGCGTTATGGGTAATATTTTTACCGTTATGAAAACGAAACACAAACCAAATCCCGAAGAATTCTTCAGCACTACACCGGTTTTTACTCTTCAGTCTTTTGCCGATTATTACGGTAAGAATAGGCTTTCAGACGCTTCCAATATATTAAAATATCATCGTAGAAAAGGCCGTATAGTTAGCATTTCCAGGACAATATATGCAGTAGTTCCTTATGGGGCGAACGCTGAGATATATGAACCAGACAGATACCTGGTTGCAGCGGCAACAAGGGATAATGGGATATTCTGTTACCATGCTGCTCTTGAGTTACTGGGATTCAGCCATTCCATCTGGAAAGACTGCACTGTCTTCTGTTCATTAAGACATACAACAATCAACATGAGGAATGCGACTATCAGGTTCCTGGTTACACCAGCACCTCTGAAAGCATGCCCTGACATCGGAACAAGCACAATCATAAGGAAGAATGTCAACTTGCAGGTTACCGGACGTGAGAGAACACTGATTGAGGGGTTCCGCAAACCATATCATTCAGGTGGTCTTGAAGAGCTTGTAGTATCAGCTTCAGGTTTTGGGGTACTGGATCTCGATCTTCTCATGCGAATACTCGAGGTGTACAATCAGAAGAACCTCTGGGCGGCTGTCGGTTGGTTTCTTAATCACAATATGGAGCAGTTCGGAGTTTCGAGCAGCTATCTCAATCAATTTGAGCAGAAGAGACCGATCAGCCCTCAATATCTTCAAGGTACATACGGTAACGGTTCACTTGTTAAGAGATGGAACATAATCCTTCCTGACAACCTGCTTGGAAAGTTTGAAGGCCATGCAACCTGACAGAAAAAGAATCGAATATCTCTCAGCAGAAACCGGCTTCAGGTTTAATGCCCTGGAGAAAGTTATACGTCTTACAGATGTTCTGAATGACATATTCAAACACCCTTTCCTGTCAGATGTGTTCGTCCTGAAAGGCGGAACCGCGCTTAATCTATTTTTCGGACCTCCATCCAGATTATCGGTAGATCTTGATTTCAACTACATTGGGGTAACCGATAAAGCAGAAATGCTGAATAATCGAAACAGAGTTGAGAACACTGTTGTCAGTATCTGCAAAGCATCAGGGTATCTCGTTCAAAAGTCCGCATACGCGCATGCAGGCCGTAAGTTCTATCTGGGATTTGTGAACATAGACGGTACCCGTGACAGAATAGAAGTAGATATCAATTACCTTCACAGACAATTACTACTTCCATACTGCACACGATCTGCCTGGACTTCGGATAATTCACAGAATTGCAGTGGAAAACTGATATCAATTGAAGAACTATGTGCAGGCAAGATATGTGCCTGTTTTGACAGAACGTCTCCAAGAGATATCTACGATGTAGTCAGACTCCCAATAATCGCCGGGGAGAAGTGGAACTCTACCGAAATGAGGAGCATCATCATCACTTATACCGGGCTGCTTCCAAAACCTGTATCGGATTATTCGATGGATACTGTCATGAGAAGGATAACCAGGGAACATTTCCTGAAAACTCTCATTCCCATGCTACTCGTGGATGATCATCCTGAATTTGACTCATTGAAATCAGAAGCATGGGAAATCCTTGAGGCATTTACCATCCTCAATGATGATGAACAGGAATTTGTCAACAGGCTCCAGAAGGGAGAACTGCTGCCTGAACTTCTTTTCCCGGATAGCAACGAATTGCAGGAATTGATAAGAACTCATCCACCACTCCTCTGGAAGGTGCAGAACGCAAGAGAACACTTCAGTTAGTGCCTTCCTTATCAACTATGAAAAACCTGTTACGCAGGTGAACGAGCTGTCCCTGTTCCGGCGCGGTTCCAGTTATGCTCATCGATCTTCTTGAATAGCTGGCGTCACAGTGTTTCTCCAATCGGTAACAGTTACCTGAGAATCATGCGAAATATTCAGAAGGTTTCATGCGGAGGGCTTTCTCAATCGGTAAGCCATCTCCACCGATAAGCAATGCTTCAGCTTCCGGATACTTCCTTCTGAATCTATCCATACCTCTGCGAGTATGCCCCCTTGAACCTGAGTATACTTCCAGGCCCAGAACACGATTCCTATCCGTCAGTACATAATCCACTTCATCTCCTCCGGCATTCCAATAGGTAAGTTCATGTTCTCCGGAAGAGACTGTATCTCTGTGCAGTTGGCTCCCGACAGAGGCTTCCGCAAGCCTTCCTCTGTAAGCGGGATTCTCTTTCAAATGCATTTGATCAAATCCTTGAACAGCACTTATCAGCGCTGTATTCAGCGGCAGCAGCTTCGGACTTGAGCCACGTTTTCGAACCTGGCTTCCGGAGTATTTCTGCAAACCGGTAATCAGCCCGGCTCCCTGCAGGAGTTCCAGATAATGTGCAAGTGTAGTGGTATTGCCTGCATCATGAAGCTGCCCGAGCATTTTTGTATAACTCACTATCCTGCATGGGTATTCACAGGCAAGCATGAAGAGCTTCCGCAGCAGAACCGGCTTATCTACCCGTACCATCATAAGGATATCCCGTGAGATGGATGTTTCTATCAATGAGTCGAGTATGTAGCTTCTCCATCTGCTGAAATCACCAATCAGATCCGCTCCTCCCGGATAACCGCCAAACACCAGATACTGCTCCAGATCCATTCCGAACGCTTCACTCATCTCACTTATGGACCAGTGTCCCATACGAATCAACTCGAAACGCCCGGCAAGGCTTTCAGTAAGACCCTCCTTCATCAGCAGAGCTGATGAACCAAGCAAAACTACTGAGAGAGGATTCTTACGTGTTTTTTCTTCATCCCACAGATATTTCACGGTTTCAGACCAGTTATTGACCTTCTGTACTTCATCCAGCGCAAGAACTGCACCGGTTTTCTCTGCGAGGATACGTGCAGCATGCCAGCGCTCCTCTATCCAGGCACTTCCTCCGGGAGCCGGCAGATCTGCGGATGCGTAGATAATTGCATTGCTCTCCGATTCAAGAGAGTCAAGAACCTGCTGGACCATCGTTGTCTTTCCCACCTGCCTTGGGCCGGAAACAACCTGGATTCGCCTTGAGGGTTCTCTAATTCTTTTCAGAAGAACTTTGTATTCAGGCTTCCTAAACATGATATCTCCAATTACTCATTACCTTGAGTTAATTTACTCAATGTATTGAGTAATTGTCAAGATAGCGATTCCTTCTGATGATTTTATCAGGCTCAAATCATTCCCTTACTCCTGCAAACACTCAAATAATCCGGATCCCTGCCTGCCTGTTGGAGTCCGACCTACTCCTCTTGCGAGCTATTCAGTATCTCTGACGACTACTCGTGCACCCGGGGCGATGGTTTGACTGGTTATTTCCATATGTGGCTTTCATACACATTCCGCCTTGAATGTTGTGGCTGCAAGTCTGAAGTTGTTTTCCAGATAGCCCTGGAGTGTAAACAGTTTGGGTTCTTTTCTGAATTGAAACGAGCTG
>JAUVUL010000290.1 GCA_030600975.1 Candidatus Aegiribacteria sp. | reverse complement strand
TATTTTGGACCTTTTTTGATTACTACAGACCTTAAATAACACCCAAAAATTATGAAGTCAAGGAACAAATCTTGCTATAGATTTTCAGATAAATATCTGTGGTCATTAAATAATAATGGGCAAGCTAAAAAATGATTGGCAAGAACCGTAAGCAAGACGACACCGATACCAGTCCTTGCGCGAATGACTCCGTCGGAGACAAGGGAAGCGGCAAGTATCACATATGCAATCCGTGCGATTTCTGACGGCATTATCCGGAAACCGCTGAAAAGAACCAGCCATCTCGCCGATCCGTTGATTACAGGTGCCCAGTGTGTACCCCTGAGCAGCAGTAGAATTATCAACATAGCTACTGACAGCACGTAGAGGATCGGAGCAGTTTTCTTGAGCTTACCCGGCGGGATTATCCATGCCAGCAATCCCGCAAGGATCCCAATCAGTATCTTCTTGATGTGAGGCAGCAGAAAGATCGTACTTGATTTTGAATCCGTAAGCAGCAATGATTTGAATGAGCTGGCGGTGAATACTGCCAGAGTCCCGAGGATCAGCAGCAGAACCGCCGAAACAAGCATGATATTCCTGGCTCCGGAGGAGTTGAAATTTGTCAATTCAAACCCTCCACAAGCTTCCGGAAGTGCTCTCCGCGCTCTTCAAAACTGCTGTACTGGTCAAAACTTGCGCATCCTGGACTAAGCAGTACAACATCTCCATCCTGTGACTGGTCCAGTGCCCGTTTAACGGCATTTTCCATTACGCTTTCTCTGAAGACCGGTGCGGTGCCGGACCAGCAATTCTCCAACATCTCTGAAGCATCTCCTATCAGGATGAGTACTTTTACCCGATCTGCTATCAGGTTTCTTAGCTGGCTGTAATCAGTTTCCTTGGCCAGTCCCCCGGCAATCAGTATGACAGGTTCCGAAATACTCTTCAGAGCAACGTTCAGAGAATCAGGATTTGTAGATTTGGAATCGTTTACAAATGAAACACCGCGGTATTCTCTTATCCATTCAATTCTATGAGGAACACCGGGAAAGGATGATAGTCCTTCGATCATCTGATCAGGTTCCAGCCCGGCCTTTCCCGCGAGACATACAACTGCCAGTGCATTTGATAGGTTGTGAAGGCCGGAAAGAGAAATGTCCCTCCTGTCGATTACGAACTTCCTGCTTCTCGAATCCGAATAATAGATGGAATTCCCGTAGGAAAAAGCACCTGTCTCAAGACTTTCTCCAATACCGAAGTACCATTCAAGACCGGAGGTTCTCCTGGCCAGAGGTATCGATCCGGGATCATCCCTGTTAAGAATAAGCAGATCACTGTTATCCTGATTCATGAATATCCTTGCCTTGGCGTTGATATACCCTTCGATATCTCCATGACGCTGAAGATGATCCGGTGTGATGTTGAGTATTGCCGCTGCCCAGGGGCGGAAAGTCTCTGTAGTCTGCAGCTGATAGCTGCTTACTTCAAGACAGATGAAATCAGCATCAGGATTCTCTATAACCGCTGTGCAGAACGGATAACCGGTGTTACCTGCAACGCATACGTTTAAACCTGCTTTACTGAGTGTATATCCCAGCCATTCAGCAGTAGTGGTTTTTCCGTTGGAACCGGTAATTGCCAGTACTGGGATATCGGTGTTGCGGAAGGCAAGCTCGATTTCTCCTATTACTGGAAGACCGAGTTCCCTTGCTGCCGAGGGCAACGGTGATGCCGGATCGATACCGGGACTTATTACTATACCGTCAAGACCATCCAGACAGCCTATCATATCGTCCCCGGTCACTATCCTGCTGCAGTCAGGGCAGGCCGTGATATCATCCCTGATGTCAAGGCCCGTAACTGAGAAGCCTCTGAGGCGCAGGAGTGCGGCTGCAGCCCTTCCACTCCTTCCAAGTCCGAATACTCCTATTTCTTTTCCACCGGCAGTCCAGTATCCCATACCTTACCTGATCTTCAGTGTAGTTAATCCCAGAAGTCCCAGGATCGCCGCTATTATCCAGAATCGAACAACAACTTTGCTTTCCATCCACCCGCACAGCTCAAAATGGTGGTGGATGGGCGCCATACGGAAAATTCTTTTCCTGGTTCTCTTGAACCAGCTGACCTGCAGGACCACGCTGAGAACTTCCGCAACGAAAATCCCACCAACAAGAAAGAGAAGAAGTTCATTCTTTGTTACTACCGCCATAGAGCCGATGGCGCCGCCCAGAGCCAGAGACCCTGTATCACCCATAAAAACCGATGCTGGAGGCGCATTGAACCAGAGAAAGCCCAGGCATGCCCCTGCCATTGCCCCTGCAAAAATGGACACTTCTCCCACACCCGGCAGGTAGGAGAACTGAAGGTAATCGGCGAAATTCACATGTCCGAGGAGGTATGACATCAACCCGAATGTCATTATCGATATCAAACTGACCCCTGTCGCAAGTCCGTCCAGGCCATCTGTAAGGTTGACCGCATTTGCTGTTCCTGCAAGCACCAGAGCAACGAACATTATGTAAAACAGTCCCAGATCAAGCCTGATATCCTTGAAAAACGGAATTGTCGTCTCGGTCGATGTAATATTTATATCCTCGGAGGATTCCAGGTTTACTGTACGCACAGAAGGCATCAGTCTGAGATCCGACTCATTCCCGCCTGGTGTTACAGGGCTGAAACAGAGCCATGCTCCAAGGGCGATACCCAGGATGAACTGCCCTGCCAGCTTATATCTTCCTATAAGCCCTTTTGAACAGTGTCTCACTACTTTCAGGTAATCATCCAGCAGGCCGATAAGACCCATCCATATCGTTGAAATAAGCACAACCAACAGGTAGCGGTTATCGAGCATTCCCCACAACAGCACCGGAATCAGAACAGATAGAAGAATGAGGAGGCCTCCCATCGTGGGGGTGCCCTCCTTCTTGAGGTGACTCTGTGGACCTTCATCCCGGACGGTCTGGCCGATCTGGTGCTTCCTGAGAAATCTGATTACGAAGGGGCCTGCGGCGAATGCGATGATCATAGCGGTGACGGTAGCTCCTGCAGCACGGAAAGTGATATATCCGAACAGGTTGAAAAGGGATACGGATTCCCTCAGCGGGTACAGGATCCAGTAAAGCATCAGATACCCTCCTCCATGAAACGAACCAGTTCACTGAGTTGTAGCGAATTTGAGCCTTTTACAAGCACGGTGCATTCGGAAGAAGCAGTATCCCTCAGTATCCTGAGGGCTTCTTTCCAGTCTTCAGCCATGAATACCCTTGTCCTTACAGCGGCGGTCTTTACTGAATCGTACAATTCTCCGGTCAGGATCATGAAATCCAGCCCTAAACTGTCCGCCTTCTGAAGTATCTCCCTGTGGAACCCGGGCGCGTCCTTACCTAATTCCCGCATGTCGCCCAGGACGGCTCCTCTGTTTCCCTTTATCCCTTCAAGCACATCAAGGCATGCACTGGTGGAATCAGGATTTGCATTGTAGCTTTCATCCAGGATCGTAATCCCTCCCACCCTGACAATCCTGCCCCTGCCCTTTGAGGGAGTGACAGTCGCAATCGCTCTTATTGACCGGTCAGGCTGAACATTCAATGCGTCTGCCATCAGTACTGCGGAAACCGCATTCATCATGTTGTGGCTGCCCTCGAACTGAAGCCTCAGCTCTTTCTTCCACGGGTAAATGATGTATGCACCGTCTTCTTTCTCGAACCATGCATCTCCACCGTTTCCGAAATACCTGATATTCAATCCTGTATTGTGAGCGGTGTTCCTAAGAATTTCCTCATCCACGGGTATTACGCATATTCCCCCGGAAGCAGTAGTCCTGATAAGTTCAGCCTTGGCTCTTGCTATGTCATCAATGG
>JAUVUL010000188.1 GCA_030600975.1 Candidatus Aegiribacteria sp. | reverse complement strand
TATTTTGCACTTAATCGCTCCATCACCACCACTCTGATAAACATCGTACTGTTCTCTGTACTTGTTAATGAACTTACCGGGCCGCCGCTTTCAAGATACTCTGTGGTACGCGGCGCGAAACTGGAGTAATTATGGATATTTCAAAATACCTGCCGCTGGAATCCTGCTCGATCGATCTTGCTGGAAAAACAAAAGAAGAAGTTATCAGAAGCCTTGCAGGGCTTATCGCAGAATCCCCGAACGCTGCCGGAACCGATCTGGAGAACATCGAGCGAGGTCTTCTGGAAAGAGAAGAAATGGGATCTACAGGTTTCGGCAAGGGAATCGCGATTCCCCACTGCAAAGTGGAGGGCATGAAGGATTTTGTGCTTGCCCTGGGTGTTTCAACCAGAGGTGTGGCCTTCGATGCTATGGACAACAGAAGTGTGCACGTATTCTGTGCTATAGTAGGCCCCCCTGAAGAGCCGAAGATGCATCTGAGGCTGCTTGCGGCGGCCAGCAGAGTACTTGGCGCCGGTAAATCCAGATACGAGATGCTGAGCAGTTCAACCTCTTACACCCTCAGGGAAGCCTTCCTTTATCACGCTGCTCCGGCAACTGCCCTTGATTCCAGCAAGGACAAAACCTTTAACAAGCTCATAATAGTAGTAGTTCAGGAGGAGGAAATCTACAATGACATAATCGAACTCTTTCTGGAAATGGGCCTCCCCGGAGCCATAACCCATGAAGGAAGCCTGATGGGTCAGATCCTTTCAGGAGTACCTGTTTTTGCAAGTTTTCTTGATGTACTCGGCAGTTCTAAGCCTGAACCCAGGACTATTCTCGCACTCGTTCCAGGCGATACACTTGACGAAGTAATCACTTCAATCGAGGAGATCACCGGAGATTTGGATAATCATCTGGGAGCCTGCATTATTGTACTGTCGCCGGACATAGTAAGAGGATCGCTGGAAACTCTATAAAGCAAGTTAGAAATATAGAAGGAGCTGAATCATGGCCGATTTGTCGAAAAAAATGGATGACCTGTTCGGAAGAATCAGGGAGAACAATCTATGGAGACAGAGGAAATGCATTAATCTCATTCCCTCTGAGAATACTCCCAGCCCTCTTGTTAAGATCTGCGAAATATGCGATCCGGCCGGCAGATATGCCGAGCATAAAAGGATGAAGGGGAGGGATGTATATTTCTATCACGGAACCGATTTCATTAGAAGAATAGAAGAAGAGGCCGGAGAAGCGATAAAGGAGTATTTCCAGTGTTCGGAAGTTGAATTACGAACCATAAGCGGACAAATGGCGAACGCGGTCATATTCGAAGGAGTGACCAAATTCGTTAACAGGTCCACTCCCGATGGTACGTTCAGAAAACTGCGTGCCGTCATGAACAACGATCTGAAACTGGGAGGTCATCTCTCGAGCCAGCCATTCGGAGCTCTTTTCAATTTTGTCGAGATAGATCCTGAAACAGGTAAGGAAAATTGTGTCAACTTCCCGGTAATGGAAAGTAATCCGTACAGGATAGACGTACCAAAAATGTTGGAAATGGTACGCCGAGTTCGTCCGGAGCTGGTTATCTTCGGAAAAAGCATGTTCCTCTACCCTGAACCGGTCAGAGAACTGGCTGACGAAGTCGCTGACTGGGAAGACAGGCCGGTTATCATGTATGACATGGCCCATGTACTCGGGATCTACGGAGCATTCCAGGCTCCGCTGGCCGACAGCGCGGATGTTGTCACCGGATCAACTCATAAGACATTCTTCGGTCCACAGCGCGGAGTAATCGTCAGCAACATGGCGAAGAAAACTCCACTGCGGAAACTATGGCTTGACATCACGAGCAGAGCGTTCCCGGGCAGTACCAGCAACCATCATCTTGCCACTCTTCTGGGCCTTCTTGTTGCTACTACCGAGATGAACGAGTTCAAGGATGAGTATCAGAGCAGGGTTCTGGCAAACGCGAGAGCCTTCGCGAAACACGTTGCAGATAACGGCCTTGCAGTGGAAGGTGATCCTGCGGACGGATATACCCATACGCATCAGGTGGTGATCCGGGTAGCAGAGCATGGAGAAGGCTCCCAGATAGCTGACCGGCTTCAGGAGAACAATATCATAGTTAATTACCAGGCCCTGCCCGATGACGAAACTTTCCTCTCCTCAAGCGGTATCAGAACGGGTGTTTCCGAAATGACAAGGTTCGGAATGGACGAGGATGATTTCGGCCAGCTGGCGGAACTCATGACCAGGATAATCATCAGAAATGAGGATGTTGCCGATGAGGTAGCAGATTTCCGGAAGAAATTCACCGTGATGCGCTACACGCTGCCTCTGGAAGAAAGCATCAGGCTTGCTTCGGGTGCCCTTGAATCAGCATTCCCTACAGGAGACTACGCAAAACTCTTCGCCGATAACCTAAGAAACACTTAAGAAACACTGGGGGTCGGGCCTGACATCTAAACATTTTGTCTATTTTATTATCTAGATTATTGTGCTTATGATGTTGAGCTTAATATCTATACATCTCTAACGGAGGTTTATTTATTTAATACTTTTCTTTTCAACACTTGAAACACATCCCATTTATGAGTAAACTGGTAATATGAGCAGGCAATTGAGAATCAAATATTCGGGAGCCTTGTATCACATTACTGCACGTGGCAACGGTAAAGCTATTATCTTCATAGATGATGATGACATGTACAAATTCCTTGATATTCTTGAGATCTGTACGAAAGCATTCAACTTCATATGTCATGGATACTGTATCATGGGCAATCATTACCACTTACTTATAGAAACTCCTGATGCCAATCTGTCAGCAGGAATACACAGATTAAACTCGATTTATGCCCAGTATTTTAATAAGCAACATGATCGTATTGGTCATGTATTTCAGGGAAGATTCAAAGCTATTTTAGTACAAAGAGATAACTATCTCCTTGAACTGTGCCGATATATTGTTCTCAATCCTGTAAGAGCGGGAATTGTAAATCATCCAGCAGAATACAAATGGAGCAGTTACTGTCATACTATTGGCACTGCTGGAAAGAACAGTCCATTCCTGACAGCAAGTTGGATTCTAGCACAATTTGATGATGATCTTTTCCTAGCTCGCAGCAAATACACAGACTTCGTTATGAGCGGTCTTAATGCAACTTCACCAATAAAGGATACCAAGGCTGGTTTAATTCTGGGAACTGAGAGTTTCATAGAATCGCTTGGTAAAAGAATCAGTGAATACAAGGATGATATAGACATCCCAAGAGAACAGCGATATGCATGCAGAGAAGATCTATCCTCACTCTTTAAAGATCTCAGATTCCTTATTAAAGAATCAAGAAATAAATTGATCTTCACAGCATATTCCAAGCATGGATATACTAAGAAGGAACTTGCTGAGTTTATTAATCTGCACGTTGTGACAATCGGAAGAATTATCAAAGAAAGACAAACCTTTAAATGTAAGACTCAGTCCTGAAAACAAAGAATTAAACGGACAAAATGTTTAGATGTTAGGCCCGGCCCCTTTAGTACATGTTGTCCTCGATACTCTTTCCCTCGAAATCGGGATTTTCCTCCCAGGAGATTATCGTCCAGTGCTCCAGTATCGGGAAGTACGGTGGCCGGACTCCTGAAAGTCCCTCATCGTATCCAATAAACAGTTCGTAACCCATATTCGCTGTTCCCAGTCTTCCAACCTGTTCTTCAAGCACACCTCCGAGCACACTGAAATACGCCTTCTCCAGGGGGTAGGAAGTGCATTCCGCGCGGAGCTTTCCAGACGGAGCGGCCAGAAACGCGTTTACAACCAAGCTACGATTCGTATTTATGTTCCAGGGACTGGGCCAGTCCGAGCTTCCACTCTGCGATGGATCAGTAGCAATAATAATATCCCTGAGCGAAACTATCCCGAGCGGTCCCCCGTTCGTGGATGTCATTGCTTCGATAATACCCGATATGTAGACGTGGCCGGTTGATATGACCGTAAGGGGTACTGTCAGTGCGCTATTCGATCTCATGTAGACCGGCAGGCCACCGTTATCAATGAAGACAAGATTGTAATCGGGAGATAGCTGTATTACTTCCGTCGGGCTGAGTATTCCCTTCTTGAACAGGATCCTGTCTCCATCGAACAGCAATCTCTTCACGCCGTAGATGCGAGTTCCCTGCCCCGCGGCTTCTGATCGCAATCCATCGAAGTAATCGTGAAGCCTTGTGAAATCAATTCGCGGAGCATCGGTGTCCCAGGAGGGGCTGCCTCTCCGGTGGCTTGCAAACGGTTGTACCCAGGTATTGCTTCCCTCCGGATGGGGAACCTCGGAATAGCCGTATCCCGGAAAATAAAAACCTCCTTCTGTTGTTGTGGAGATCTCCCGCACGGAAGGATCGTTTGCCGAATCAGGCGAAGCGCTCGAAAACACAATGCTTCCATTACAGTGCACAGGCCCGTCTATCACCCTTCCATCTGTGAAGAAACCGACCGGAATCGATTCATCAACCAGGAATGCGTACCGGGAAGGCGAATCGGGGACGAACCTGGCAACAACAGTTTCGATCCCTTCACCAGATATGCCGCGGCTTCTGATCTCCACTCCCGGATTGGCGAACGGTCTTGCTGCAAAATCGTAAGGATCTATAACCACAAGAGCCCTGTCATCCACTCCCGGAATCGATATCCATCCCGCGCTATTGTCCGGAAGATAAAAGGGTTCACCTCCTGCAGGAGGAATATCATCCAGAGAAAGATGATGTATTGCAAGATTTATACCTGATTCAGCCGCGAACCGGGCACTTATCCTGTCAATCGTCCAGTTTAATGATCTGACATTGGACACGAAAAGAACGTATACGGCTCCCGCAAGAATTGCAAGAACGAGCATGACAACGAATACAACCGCGAGAGCCGCACCTCTGCGGCTCTCACTGCTGTTTCCGTTGCCTGACCGATCTATCGTTTCGGTGCTCCCTTGCAGCATGTTACTGCTGATTTTCGTCAATGTTACTCTCGTCTATATCCTCCTCCTCCTCCCAGTAGGCGGT
>JAUVUL010000082.1 GCA_030600975.1 Candidatus Aegiribacteria sp. | reverse complement strand
GGTAACGGATCCGGATACAGGTGTATATGAAGGCCTTACGGGCGATTGGTATAACACTTCGGCTTTCTGTTCTCTGTAATTAATTTTTCAGGGGGCGGGATTCATAATGTATTCCCGCCCTTTCCATTGAAGTCTACTCCACCGGATAAACGATTTTCTCCCTCAGGAATACAAGATATCCACAGACCTGTACACCGAAGATTTCTGAAATATCCCGAATGTAATACCGCTGCTTCTCGATATAGCTTTCTGTCACCTGCGAGGCGGAAGAGCCGCTGAAGCTGTCCGTCTTGTAATCAACAACTGTAAGTTTTCCGTTATCCCTGAGGAGAAGGTCTATGTATCGTTTCCTAATCACTCCGGGTGTCCTGACAGCGTATGAGTATTCCCTTCCAAGGATTTCAGACTTCTCGATATCGAACGGCAGTTTCATCCGGAAGAAATTCAGGGACAGTTCCCTTATCTCTTCGTAATCATCTCCATATACCCTTCTGAGGAAAGCATCGTTATCCATGAACCATTGTTCCGGAGCCTTGAAATCTATCTTCTCCATTACCGCATGGACACAATCGCCGATAGCCGCTCCGCCCGGCTGCCAGTTTTCAGGCTTCGGATCAATTTCAAACAGAACATTACCATCTTCTTCCTCGAAACTGTCAGATATTTCCATCTCCGGTCTCCGGGCAGAGGGATGGTACTGCATTTCACCCGGAAGGATCTCTTCAATGTTAAGACATCCGGGGTCGGATTCAGCTGCTGACTGGAGATTATCCCAGAGAATCTTACCCGGCGAATTATTCTGCACAGGCGGAGATTTTACAAAAACGACAAGGGATTCTCTTGGCCTTGTTACGGCCACATAAAGTAGTCTTCTGAATTCGGCTTTCTCCCTGGCATTGGCTATCTCTGCTATTTCCGGCCAGTAGGGAGATTTCATTATGTACTTACCCGAATCTCCCAGGGGTATGCCAAGATTGAAGGCTGCCTTCCTTTCATGCCCGTACGAAATCACCCTGTCCTTGCTGCCCTTTCCTGAATGAGCAGAGGGAGCTGCCAGGGCTACATTCTTCCAGGCCAGACCCTTGGCCCTGTGTATGGTGGTAACTGTAACAGCTCCTCCTTCGGAGGGGACCGTCGAAGGCTCCTCCTGCCTTGAAGGAGCCAGATTCTTATCAAGAACAGTCAGTAGATCTGAGGGTGTTCTTATCTCTCCCGCAAGGACCCGATCAAGAAGAAACTGTAGGTTTCCCATTCTTCTTGCTCCCTGGTATCCGGCAGCTGCAACTACGGCTATCATCTCCGTCTGAAAGTAGAGTTCAATAAGAAAATCTTCAAGCGGTACGGTCAGTATGGACTGCCTGAGTTTTCTTAGCTGTCTGTTGACTATCCTTACTTCCAGGGGGCATTCATCGGCCTGGTCAGAATGCCCGTTGGTTCCTGATACAATTGCTTTGCTGATTACATTATCCGAAATGCCGAAGAAGAGAGAACGGAGTGTATGTACCCATGCCATTCTATCCTGGGGATACAGGATGCATCTAACAATTTCCCGAAGGTCGGTTATCTCGGGACGGTTGAAAAAATCCCTTGATGAGTTTACATAATACGGAATTCCTTCCCTTTCAAAAGCATCGATGAAGTGATGAATGTGGTTGCCTGACCTGAAAAGCAGAGCGTAATCTCCGGGAGAATTTCCATCCCTGAACCCATTTTTCAGGTAATCCACATACCACTGAGACTGCTGGAGCGCTGAGTATGCGCCCGCGCTGTATCTGGTTTTGTACTCTTCCGGTATATCCTGCAGTACCACTACTCGTACAGGTTCTCCCGCGGGAGCTCCGGGGCAGGGTTCGATTGGGGAATAATCACAGCCGAAGGGCAGTTCTTCCGGAGTCTGACCCGAAAACAGTTCTGATCCGAAAGCATTTACGAACCTGACTATCGCTCTGCTGCTCCTGAAATTAGTTGTTATGGTTTCGGAGAGGGCACCACCCTCTTCAAGCTTCTTCCTGAAGCTGCGGTAGGTCTCGATGTCCGCGTTTCTCCAGCCGTAGATGGATTGCTTATCGTCAGCCACAATGGTGACGCACCCGTGAGGAAGGCTCCCCGCCTGTTCCAGGAATGCGGCAAAGAGCCTGACCTGATCTGAGCTCGTATCCTGAAACTCATCTATAAGAATATGATCGAACCTCTCAAACAGGGATCTTGCAAGCATACCATTGCCGGCTATCGCTTTCCATGTGATGTACAGCAGATCATTGAAGGATAATCGGCTTCTGTCTCCATCCCATTTCCTGCGGAGTTCATCAGCAAATCCACCTGCGAAATCCCATGTCAGTTCCGTCAGATCGCCCGACTTAAGAACAGGCAATATTTTCTTAAACCGCTCATTGGCCGCCTTGAGAATTGTTTTGGCATGCTCGAAATCATCCCAGTTCTTTTTACTTCCACCCTGGAGATTCAACGATGGATACGATCTGATAAGTTCTTCATAATTGATCTCTGGAAGTATCCTGCGAAGTTCACACAGTTCTAAAAGGAATTGCTTTGCTTTTTTAAACACTGTATCAGATGAATTGATGCATTCATCAAGAACGTCTTCAATGACCGCACCGTGTGTGGCAATAAAACCATCAAGTATAAACAGTTCAGCGGCTTTCCCACCGACACAGTCAATCGAATCGAGCCATCTTCTTTTCTCTATTCCAAGGGCGATCTCCCTCTGTAGACCGGTTCCGGTCATTTCAAGGATTTCCCTGTGAGGCTGATCCTGCAGACCAAGCAGCCATATTTCCCATTCCCTATTGATCTCCAAAGGGTCAAAATGGCCTTCTGTGGTGGTAAATGCGGGGTCAACTCCTGTCAGGTTGAAGTATTCCCTGAGAATTCTGGAGGCGAATCTGTGTATGGTTGATATCCAGGAAACCGCAACACACTTCCGGGCTTCAAGACAGTTCCTGTTATCCTTTTCCTCAGCCAGCCTGTTCCTTACCCGCATTCGCAGTTCTGCGGCGGCAGTCCTGGTGAAGGTAACCACGGCTATCCTTTCAAGCGGGATTCCTTTTTTCACCAGTTCAATAACCCTGTCTACCATGAGGGTTGTCTTTCCCGTTCCGGCACTGGCCTGAATGAATACATTTCTCTCTGACTCACGAAGTATCGCGTTTCTCGAAAGCTGATCCCCAGGCGGAGTTCCTCTTTTCATTTTTTCAGCATTATCTCCCTGAATATTTCCATTCTGCTATCCGATTTCACTTTTTCCTTAATTCTGATGAATGGATTTCTTCTGCATATCCCGATATAGTCACAGTAATCACAACTTACAGTGGGAATTGGAGGAAACAATCCCTTGCGAATCATCGAGACTATATGCAGGGCATTGTCCGTAACGGTTTTCATCATGTTTTCCATTTCATCACCGCTGTAATCGATAAGTTTTCCTGGATTCCTGTCAGAGACAGCTGCATAAGCTAACAGAGAAATTCTGTTTCCCTGAAAATTCTGCTTTGCCAGCTGATAGTAGAAGGGAAGCTGGAAATCCCTGCCTTTAGCGGTACCTCCTTTTGATGGCAGTTTCCCCGTTTTCAGATCAAGCAGAACGAGATTCGATTCATCATCCCGGAGGATAAGGTCTATTCTTCCGGCAACAGGCATCTCTCCAAGATTGCCCTCCAGGTAGACTTCACTATCGACATACATCCAGCCCTTTACGGAAAGCTGTGAAAGACTGGAGAGTACTATCTGCCTCTGCTTCTCAATGAAAATGTCCACAAAGAGCTTTGACCCCAGCCTTCCCTCAAGTGAATGTTCAGACGCCTGTTCTCTCAGAATTGCGTCGACCTGCTCCGAAGTCGGGGTGAACCCATGTTCCTTCACTATTTTCTCAGTGGCCGCATGAATAACCAGACCCTTTATCATGGGTTCGGGGGAAGTGCCTATCTCAGTAAGTTCGGTTCTTTCAATTTTCCAGCTCTTTGACATCAACAGGGCAAAGGGACACCTCATGTAACTCTCAAGCAAAGTGGGGCTGATCCTGTCCGGTTTTAAAGGAGAGTGATCAACTATGCCGTCGTAGCAATCAAAACCTTCGTAATTCATTCTTGAGCGTTCCGCGGTGTATGCGCGTGAAAACATGGGAGCCAAAGGGTAATTCCCTTCGTTAGCAGCAAGAATTCGACTCTGGCCGGGATGCATCCCTCCGGCCAGCTGCGCAAGGGGAGATGAAGACTCGGTTACTGCCTTCCCCGGCCGGTCATTGTCCGGATGTACAAGATTCGATATGAAGGGGGAAGGGGATATCTCACTTCCTTCATTATCGGTCTGCCTGAAGATAATATCCATGCTTTTTCCCGCAGCTTCCCCCGCCTGTCGCAGTAGAAATCCATCCTCTGTTTCCCTTTCAGTTTTCAGAGTCATCTGGAGTTTAACGCGAAGTTCTTCACTGAGCCTCGGGTCTTCATCGGGGGACGCCGGATAGATCCCTTCCTCCATATCCATAAGCAGAACACTGTCGTAGAGGCTTCCCCTTACCTTTTCCACGGTAAGAACCCGAAAGCCATCCGGGTCCGGCTCCCTGAGTACGATATCCTTCGCCTGATAATAAAGCCTGAGAACATCGGTGAATTGAGCCATGGATATTTCTTCGTAAAATCTGAATACACCAGGATCAAAAAGAGAATCCCTGATAGAGGGGGGTATTGATTCCGAAACGGTTTCGTCAAAGAAGGTTCTTACATGATTAAGATATTCCCATGATTGTGCTTTCTTCTGCAGATCGCTGAAGAAAGTGTCAAGTTTTCTGAGAAATGAACCAAGCCGGTTGTTCTCCTGAATCGAAGAGTACCAATCCCTCCATCTGTTCAATCCCATTCTTATACCGCTGTTCACTGCAATCCTGATGATTTCCTGAGGATCAGCGGAAAATTCATCTATGAGAATCCCGGATGCCAGCAGATTCTCAATATGGATATAATAGAAATTCGTACCGATTGCTTTCATCAGGTTAAGAACGAATGTTCCTGCAGGGAGACAGGAAAGCTTTGTCTTCAGCGGAGCATTTACAGGAATCCCCTCATGGTGGGCAAGGCGGACAAGACTTTCCCCCTCCTGTTTCCTTCGTACAACTGCCATTCGGCTAAGTTCAATACCTTTGTCCGCATTCAGTTCACCGATACGCTTCAGAGCTGCTCTGCAGGCACCAATTTCCCCTGAAACCGCAGTTATTCTAAAACCTTCCGTAGGAACGATAGGTATGGATTGCTTTGTAAGCGCCTCGAAGAAAGCAGCAAAGCTGTTCATCTGCTTCCTGTTTCCGGACCTGACCAGGGAACCGATTCCCAGATTTTGAAGGAGTTGCCTGGTGCGCAGGTAGATACTGTTCCACTGTGAATTCTCCGAAACGGGGCTGAACCAGAATATCTCTTCCGCGGATTTGCAGAATCTCTTCAGAAAGCGCCTCTGGGAAGGATTAAGGTCGTAAAATCCATAAAAGATATATGCTCCCGATATCCCGTCAGGTATTTCCCGCTCCAGTATCATATCCCCACACGACAGATACACTTTCAGTCGTTCTTCATCGTAACTGTCAAGTATCCTGCCTACAGTGCTTTCTGTAGTTGACTGTCCTCTGGAAAGAGACATTGATGTGATTTCGTAAAGCTCGGGAGTAATACCGTGTTCGAAAAGATTTTCGAAGAAGGTTCCCATTGAATGCGCTGTTTCGGTATTTTCCCTGAGATCGAATAGAGGTTCTCCCCTTTTAACTTCCTTCATGGCATTGAGAGTAAAGAGGGTTCTGTCGGAATGACTTACTTTTTCCACAGGAAGAGGAACGGGGCTTACTTTCTGAGCAAGATGCCTTATACCGGGAAGGAATTCAATCCCTCCGATAATTCCATTTTCGGAATTTTCAAGGAGAAGTTTCCTCAGCCTGTCCAGCTGGCCGGTTCCTGCCGATACAATGGTAAGTCGTTTGCCTTCGGACTGAATGTGGCCTGCCAGCTTGAGAAAATCTTCCTCAAGCGCCCTGTAATGGCCTTCGTAAAGGGTGTTTACGCGCATGTTTCCCGTTCGTCAGAAGTGCGGTTTAATATAAGGAAACTGGATTGCACCATTTCACTAAAATAACCCAAAACAGCATATCCGACCCAATATCATCCAGTTTCGCTACCCGAAACTGACCATACTACTCGAACTCCGCAGCCGTCAATGAAGAAACCATCTGATCCCTGCGAAACCCCCACATTGGTACAAACCTTACCCATGAAGCCCGATTGCTTTGTTCCAACCGACTTCTATCTCAGGAAACCATCATAGCTCAACATTCGTGGTTCCCGGGTACTCCCGGAACATCATCCTGCCATAGAATGTAGTCTGCACAAGGTTCGCAGACAAGCTCCATCGGCTGTCTGGGTCTGTATTCGTCCGGAATAGAACCTCCTATCGGGATACCTACTCAAATAATCGCCCCGTCAGCGTATGATTGGTGGGTTTCTCCCTGGTAAACCTGTAAACACTCTACTGTATTCTTTTGCTTCAGATAGAGAAACTGCAAAAATGGGAATGTGAAGCTATATCGGAAGCTGTCTCGTGTTATACTGCTTGAATTACTCAGATGGACATAACAAGTATTCTCGGCAAATATATGTATCTAATTGTATTTCATTGTTTCTAACCATATATCACATGATTTGTATACTCGACTTAATATTCCTGGTAAATATTAACGATAATTCATATTATGTTTTCTGATGTAATCAAAACACACTTGTAATAGCAGATATTCATGAGGAAAGTGGATATTGTCAGTACAATTCTCCATGGATAATAATATTTCTTGACATCACTACAAATGTAATGAATATTCTTATAGTGTTGTTTATTAAAAGGAGTTGGAATGATGACAATTGGCAGGGACAGCGGGAGCACAGACCGATCAGCAGGATATACTGCTCTGATTGAGCGATATGGTTTGAATGTCATTCCGAACTGGCATCGTTCATGCATAGCTATGATCAACAGGCATGTTGTTGATAAGAAAGAAGGGATCGTTCGGGAAACATATCCAGCGAGGTATTGGCCGGGGAACTCTCTTGGTGATCACCTTGAATTTGCCCTTAAGTACGACGGCACGAATATGGCAATACTGGCAAAGATATTTCACCTTGTCAGTATTGATGAGATGGTTCGCCTTGTTCAGTCGAAGCCT
>JAUVUL010000124.1 GCA_030600975.1 Candidatus Aegiribacteria sp. | reverse complement strand
TTATCCTGCCCTCGAACCTTGGCAGCCATGAACAGAGTTTCTTCGCAAGCTTCATAGTAAGCTTCAGTACAAATCCCGGCTTCAGTACTATCAGGATGAAGACTATAAACTGAATGGCGAATACAATAAAACAGAAAACTATCAGGTTATGCATGGTTTTGCTGAAAGAGTCGCTGAGCACGCTGAGTGAAAAACCTGCCGCAGCGATGAAAAAGATTAACGTCGCAACGTAGTTCAGAACGCTTACTGAAATAGATTTTCCAACCGAGACACTTGCCCTGTAGTAGATGTACAGCTGGGCTGGTCCTCCTCCGCTTTGAGACGGGGTGACTGCGCCCATAAAAATGTTTGCAAGGTTGGCCCTGAAACTCACCATGAAACTTATTCCCGGATAAAGTTTCCTGAAGTATATGTGATTCCGGAGAGCCCCCATGCACATATCCCCGAAAGAGAGAACCAGTACTATGGCAATGTAGCCGAAGTTGATGTTCGCGAGCGCTTTCATTGTGTCGCCGGTATGCGTTTTCAGGAATATTGCTGTAAGTGCTCCGACGGTCAGAAGGATGAAGATGATAAGTCCTTTGCGGATCTTTGCCCTGTCGAATCCCTTCACTTCCGGTGGCGGATCCGTTGTCAGCTGTCCGCTTGCCTCAATCCCTTGTTCCTCAGACAAGTGAAACCCCGTCAATATTATCCGGTACTTCCATACCGGCCCACTTCAGTATGGAGGGGTAGAAATCTGCCGTTCTCGTTGCTCTCACCATCCAGTCATTTCTGTTCATTAATAAAGGAACGATCATATGTTCGCGGCACAGCGAGCCATGAGTTCCATGATGTTCCGGCCATTCCCAGTTATCTCTCAGATCGAAGCCGTTTTTTGAGGTAACCAGAATATCGCCTGTACGTGATGACAAGAATATCTGCGCGATCTGAACGAGAGCGTCAGGATACTCGGAATCCATTGTTGCTTCAAGCGATTCCATCTGATTCAATGATTGAGATGTTTCTCCCAGTCCTAAAGGGTCTCCGGTCTGGGGAAGGTATGTGAAATCGCCCGCCGATCTGATTATCAGTGCTCTGCCGCGTGAAGATTCTACGGAAAATATCTTGTCCGATTCCCTCCATGCGAGAAAATCGACTTCTTTCCTGTTAATAAGCTCAGGAAAAAGCGATCCCATCGAATCGTACACTTCCCTGCCGCATAAAGGTCTGTCCGGAATAATATCATGCAGGTATACATGTCCCATGGCATTGCCCGAGATCATTACCGAAACATCCGGTTTGTTTTTGAATATCAACGGGTATTTGAGAGTTTTCCGGCCCCGGTCACTGAAGAAGTCGGCAAGGTCGAAATGTGTATGTGTTGAAGTAAGCCCATGGTCTGAGGAGATGATGAGAAGAGTGTTCTGCCATCTGCCCTGCATTTTCAGTTTTGCCACCGCTTCGCCTATATATCCGTCAGCATTGATGTACGCCTGAATAGTGTCATCATCAAGCGGATCATGGATGTGTGAGAAACTGTCAACGGCGGGAAATACGGCGAAAATGAAGTCCGGTCTGTCGTTGAGGCTTTTCATTAACTTCTTGTGACCGGCGGCATCTACCCTGTGCCATTTGTCGTTCAGATGGGCTGACAGGTAGCGGAATAGCTTTGTGTTCTTTGTAAGATCTCTGTCAGCGCCAAGGCTTCTTGTTATCATGGAGTAGATATTGCGGGAATTGTCGAACAGTTCGTGAAGGGTGCTTCTATCGATTGGAAGGTCACTGTTGAACCACGGCCCTTCAATGCCATTGTAACTTCGAAGGCGGTACTTTCCAATCCTCTTACCGGCAAACTCCTTCTTATCGAGCCACCTGATACCGGGGATGTCGACGGTGCCGGGGAAGCAGCCCAGAAGGAATGGAAGGTATGCAGGACCGGTCGTGGATGTAAAGCAGGAGGATGCCTCTCTGAAAACGCCCGGCTCCACAACCTCTTTGCTGATGTTCGGCAGTTTCCCTTCATCCATCAGACGTTTCATAACATCCGGTCGGGCACCATCTATCAGATAGAAAAGTACAAGAGGATCATTTTTCATTAAGTCTTACCTGTTTTCCTCAATCTCAGCAGCAGTTTCATGTATTTTACTGATTCGAAGGTCGGAAAATGGTTTTCAGTTTCCCGACTACCAGCCTGTGGCATATAATAGTCATTTTGCCGGTTGCTACAAGAATCGGATAATGCAGTAACTATGATATTGCTGTCAACCCTTCAAATATTAATACTCCCTTCTGAAAAATCAGATGTATTACTGATTCCGGATACACTTCAGAAAAGGCGGGACCGGAATCCCGCCTTCATCTTCACGTAGAATCTGCATCAGATATTTTCGCGGACAACACCTGCCAGTCGTTTTACTCCTTCAGTGATCTGCTCTTCGCTGGCGTAGCTGAAGTTCAGTCGCATGCTCTGAAAGTCATCGTTGTCAGGGAAGAAGGCGCTACCTGGAACGTACGCGACATTCTCATCGATGGCTTTCTGGAAAAGATCGTCTGCGCTCATTCCGTCTGGTAGCGTTAGCCAGAGAAACAACCCGCCTTCAGGCTTTGTCCATCTGACTTCAGGCATGTCAGCGAATTCCTTCTCCAGGCAATCCAGCATGATTGCTCTTTTGTTGCTGTAATGTTCAATAGTCGTCTCAAGACCCTTCTCAAGGGCCCCGTTCACAAGCATGGCATGGGTAATGGCCTGGTTAAAAGGCGGCGTACACAGATCAACTGCCTGCTTTGCCATCACCATCTTATCGATCAGCCAGTGCGGTCCACATGCCCATCCAAGGCGGAAACCGGGCAGCATTATCTTCGAGAATGTATAGAGGGAAATAACCATATCCGGAGCCATAGACTGGAATGTGGGCTGGTGTTCACCGCTGTATCTCAGCTGCCTGTAGGGAGTATCTTCAACTATCAGGTATTCACCCTTCCGGGCAATTTCAAGGATTTCTCTCCTTCTTGATTCAGGAATGGTTACACCTGCCGGATTCTGGAAATCAGGAATTATGTATATGAATCTGGACCTGCGGCCTTCACCTTCAAGCCTTTCTATGGTCTCCTGAAGCTTCTCAGGTATCATTCCGTGATCATCCAATTTAACACCTACACAGACTCCCTGGTAACTCTTGAAAGCCTGTAGACCACCAAGGTAAGTCGGAGAACCGGTTATGCAGGTGTCACCCGGATTGAGAAATATTTTTGCTATGAGATCAAGCCCCTGCTGCGAGGCGGTTGTAACAAGAATGTGGTCCGGAGAAGTCTTGGTTCCGTCGGTCCGCATGATTATCGCAAGATCCTCGCGGAGTCTTGCGTCACCTTCCGTGGGGCCGTACTGAAGCGCTGTGGCGTGTTCATTCTCAATTACACTATCAACAGCTGCTTCAACATAGTCCACAGGAAATGTAGCAGGCGCAGGCAACCCCCCGGCAAATGAAATTATCCCAGGTTTTGCAGTCAGTTTCAGCAGTTCTCTGATAACCGACCTCTTCATTCCCAGTGCGCGGTCTGAAAAGTAATCCTGCCTGTCCACGTATAGACTCCTTTCGTTAACCGTAACGATATGTTCTAATAATATCGTATTATATACGCTGTATGGATATGACCAAATATGTGAATTTCAATAGACCTGAATCAGTCTAACAGAGAATTACGTAAATACATGGTACATTTGCCATTATGGAGGTTTCTTGATGGTTCGGATTCCGATCGGGATATTCGCGGTTTTCTGTCTGGTGTCATTACTGGTTTCCTCCTGTGGTTCTTCCAATGACACAGACATTAGTGCTTCACCTGATCCTGACAAGATATTAGTTACCGATACCTTGCCTGATCAGGCGACAACTATGGAAACCGAATTCCTCAGGGCTGCGCACATTCTGATAACCTGGTATATCCCGGTCGAAGACAGAGTATCAGATAGCGAAGAGGATGCCCCGGAACCCATCGATATTGTGTTGGGTGACGAAGAGGATGCCCCGGAACCCATCGATATTGTGCTGGGTGACGAAGAGGATGCCCCGGAACCCATCGATATTGTGCTGGGTGACGAAGAGGATGCCCCGGAACCCATCGATATTGTGTTGGGTGACGAAGAGGATGCCCTGCAACTTATCCGTGTTATTCAGGATGAAATACTTTCCGGGCAGGCCACCTTCGAGGAAATGGCCTTCAATTATTCCCATTGCACCTCAGCGGTGGACAGTGGAAGACTGCCCGACTTCACAAGTGGAGCCATTACGGAGGAACTGGACAGCACGATCTTCGCCCTGGAACCGGGAGAGATATCCGGGATTATCAGAACACGTTTCGGCTATCACCTTGTGAAACGGCTGGACAGTTAGGCATGGACTATTTCAGAAGTACGGTAGAAGATGGGGAACAAGGACTTCGTCTTGATACCTATCTTGTTATGCAGGAAGATATCGAAGAGAGCCGGAGTTACATAAGTACACTTATCTCGAATGGTCACGTATCTGTTGATGGTGTTCCAGTTATAAAACCTGCATACAGTGTTCAGTTTGACCAGGAGATACAGCTGGAGATTCCCGATGCTGTTCCTGTCGATCTCACTCCGGAGAATATCGAACTGGATATTGTCTTCGAAGACGAAAACCTGATAGTGCTGAACAAGCAGGCAGGTCTTGTGATTCATCCATCCGGAACCTGCAGGAGCGGAACACTCGTTAATGCTCTGCTTGCCCATTGTGTCAACCTTTCCGGTATATCAGGTGAATTGCGTCCCGGAATCGTACACAGGCTTGATAAGGATACAACCGGTTTGATGATGATTGCCAAGGACAACATTACACACCGCGGCCTATCATCTCAGCTTTCCTCAAGAACCGTTAAACGTCGCTACATCGCGCTTGTCTGGCATACACCAGTACCGGATGCGGACAGAATTGATGCACCCATAGGACGTGATCTTTACAACAGACAGAATATGACTGTGCTTTCAACGGGGAAACGAGCAGTCACCAATTACCGTGTTTTGCGCAGGTTCAGGCATACAAGCATGATCGAGTGCAGACTCGAGACGGGAAGAACTCATCAGATAAGGGTTCACCTGTCTGTCAGAAAGGGCTGTCCTATAATTGCCGATGAGAAGTACGGGGGGTGCAATCCAAAGGAAATACCCTCAACAGTCCGTAACAGGGAACTGCTGAACGACTTGCTCCGTATTGCCACACATCACATGCTACACGCGGAGACGCTCGGCTTCATTCACCCGATTTCAGGTGTTGAGATGGAGTTCAATGAAGCGCCGCCCCTTGAGTTCAGGCTGGTGATGAAACGTCTTGAAAAGGACTTGAATGACTGATTCAGCCTATTCAATTCTACTCTTTTCAGGGCTCATTGCAGGTCCCGCTTCGGCATTCATGGTCGATATTAGAATACTTCCGCTCTATCTGATATTCCCCATAATAGGTCTCTGCGGTAAAGCCAGGAAGGGAACATTGAGAATTCTCCTCCTGGTCACCGCTCCATTCTTTGTTCTGCTGTGGGGAGCAGCATCCGGCAACAGTATTCTGGTGGAGAGATCCATGAGGTGGATCGCCGCAATTACCGCAGGTGCATCCATGTCCGGGGCACTGGGAGCCTCAAGAGCTTCGGAGCTCCTGTTCTCGGTCTCAAGAAGAGTGAGACTTGGAGGGCTGCCGGAAAGCCTCGCCATGGTAGTATCCCTTGCAGGCCCTTTTTCAGAGAGGATTAAAGCAGTATTCATAGATAGCAGGAAAAACGGCAGGAATTACAGTGATTCTCTTACCAATGCTCTCTCCTCGGTAAGCGAGATCGAACTAATGGAGAAAAGCAGCATGAGCAGGCGGAACGCACTTTCAGCGATGGCTGCATGTCTGGCCTGGCTGATTCTTCTGGCCGGTATCATGCAGGTATTGTAGATCATGAGTATTATCAGGATAAAAATGCAGATTGAGTACGATGGAACCGATTTCTCCGGGTGGCAGCTTCAGCCAGAGGCGAGAACCGTTCAGGGGGATATTGAGGCCGTACTCGAGAAACTCTGCACTGGAAGGATCGCCATAACAGGATCAGGCAGAACAGATGCAGGAGTGCATGCCCTTGGGCAGGTAGCCCATGCTGACATAGGGACTGATAAGCTTGAGAGGATTAGAACAGGCTTGCCTGCCTTG
>JAUVUL010000211.1 GCA_030600975.1 Candidatus Aegiribacteria sp. | reverse complement strand
CGGTGCAAGCAATGGCTTCAGAGCAGAATATCTGCCGATACCTGCATCTACCTTTCCAGTCTGGAAGCGATGTTATTCTGAAGAAGATGAACAGGGGGTATACTGTTCAGGAATATCTTGAGAGGATAGAGATCCTCAGGGAAACCATGCCGGACATAGTTCTTTCAACGGATGTTATAGCAGGATTTCCCGGTGAGTCTGAAGAGGATTTCCAGAAGACGCTCGACCTGCTTGAAGAAGTAAGGTTCGATAACGCTTTCCTGTTCAAGTACAGCGAACGGTCAGGGACCACCGCCTGCAGCCTTGAGAATCCTGTGCCCGAAGATGAGCGTCTTGCAAGACTGAACCGTCTGCAGGAGCTTCAGAGAATGATAACGATTGAGAAATCGGGAGAACTGCTGGACAGAACCCTCAGGATTCTTATTACAGGACCTGCAAAAAAACCGCGTCAACAGGCCGGAAGAACGGAAGGAAACAGGATGGTCATTCTGGAGGATACGGATTTCCGTCCGGGGAGTTTTGTGAATGTAAGAATAACAAGAGCTGACGGCTGGACCCACTTCGGCAAACCCTGCGGAAACCCGGAAAGCTGATGGCTTTCCTGAAAAGTATCGAGCAGTGGGGCAGGAGGCATGCTTCGGCAGCCATTACACTGGCCGTACCGGATGGTGACACGAGACTTTCCCTGAAACCTTCCAGGATACTTGTGATAAGGACGGACAACAGGCTGGGAAACCTTGTTCTTATGGAACCTCTGCTTCGGAGCCTCAAGACGAAGTTCCCACGGGCTGAGCTTAATATTCTTGCAAGCGATGTATTCTCTGAACTTCTTGAATGTCAAGGTTATAACGTAATACATGCGGATAAGAAGGGGCAGATCAGAAACCCGGCAATATTCTGGAACCTTATTCAGGAACTCAGGAGCAGATCCTACGATGTAGCCATTGATGCAGCACATCCCCATTCCTTTTCACTTTCCGGAGCGGTTTCCACGGTTCTTTCGGGGGCTGACTGCCGGATAAGCACCGATGCCGGTGACTCAGCCCGGTGGTATACGCATACCGTTGCAGAACCTCCTCTGTACTGGCATGAGAGCAGGGCTCTGCACTCACTTGGAAGTATCTGGGAGGGCTGGCCGGAGTGGTCTCCGCCGGAGCTTCATGCTGTCAAAGCGATGGAGAGAAATGCAGCAGGTCTTCATGTGGGAGCGAGCGGCAACAAGATGTATTCGATTGAACATCTTGAGGAGCTTATAGATAGAATATGCAGGAAGGTGATCCTGGAGATCTAATGGGGGAGCAGTTCTGAAAAGAAAACAGCTGATTACCTTGGGAGCAGATACCCTGTTGCAGTCATGCCTGAGCTGTCGGTTACAGGATTGATAGAAAGAATTGCCGGTTTGAAGCTGTTCATTACACCGGATAACGGTCCGATGCATATTGCTTCGGCTCTTTCAGTACCCGTGATAGCTCTTTTCAGAATAGATAACATTGATAGATTCGCGCCATTGTCAAATGGTTCAAAGACCCTCTATGCCGAGAAGGGAGCGGAGCCGGAAAGAGTTGCCGCAGCGGTTCTCGAAGCTCTGGGGTGTTATTGATCCTCAGATGGAAGATTGGTATCAAATGTGAGGGGTGAACTCATCCCTTCAGCAGCCAACGAATTTAGCCTTCAGAGTGCTGATGGACCCCTGCCCTCCGGATGTTATATACTACTTGTAGACGATGGAGAGGACATGTGCTTGACTCGGAAGGTGTTGGTACTACGATGAAGCGGTCAATGAAAGCGGGAGCAGTAATTATGCTGCTCCCGCTTATCCTTTCATACGGCTCAGTTTTTGCGTTGGAGCTGTTTAGTGAGGAGCCGGATTGGGTGTATCAGCTATCCGTGAACTGGTTGTGTAACCTGATTTCGGTAAACCTCAATGGCGATCCTGTTCCAGATATGGTACTGGGAGATCTCTCTAACGATCAGGTACAAACCTTCATCGGTAATGGAGACGGGTCATTCGAACTATTCCAGTCTTTACCTCTAACTAATCCGATATGGCTCGAAACCAGCGATGTGGATCTGGATGGAGATCAAGATGTTGTCGCGATGCTTTGGTCTAATCTCTGTATTTTTACAATGCTGAACGACGGAACAGGCAATCTTTCAACACCAATAAGCAGTTACATTGATGCCGGTGGAGAGAACTTCGTTGTAGCATTATTCGATGCTGACGCTTTGCCTGATATCGTACTGGGGAATGGTCCAGGGAATGTTTACTATTCCCATGGTAACGGTGATGGAACATTCGAGGAAGCCGAGAAAATCTATGAGGAGAACTACGGAGCATATGCTCTGGACACGGCTGATCTTGATTCTGATGGCGACCTGGACATCGTGCTTCTCGCCTGGCACCGCTTGTCTGTTCTTTTCAACAACGGAGACGGAACTGTCACCTGGGGAGGGTACTACGGTTATTATGCAGGACCTGTTGATGGAGGAGATATTGATATTGTTCATCTCGATAGCGATGAATTCCTTGATGTAATAGTGAGCGCTGGTGAAGGCATGGCAACAAATACGGTATGGACCTTTCTCGGCAACGGTGACGGCAGCTTTGACATCACCGGTCCGGGATGGATCGGAGGTACTGGCCCTTTCACTCATGTTATAGCCGAAGATTTCGACCTTGATGGTTACAACGATGCGTTTTTTTGTGGGTATTGTCTATATATCATGCTCAATTCCGGAGATGGGATGTTAATCGAACCGATTGAATTTATCTGTGAATTTGCAGTATCATACCAGGGCGCTGTAGCTGACTTCGACATCGATGGTGATTTCGATTTTGCTTATGTCTATCATAAAGTCAGTCCTCCGTGGGAGATCCGCGTCCATCTCAACAGGCTGATCCAGCAGGGTATCGGGGAAGCGGAGGAAGCCATCAGCTCTCTTCAACTGGATGCTTCACCTTCACCTTTTTCCTCAAGTCTGAGCATCACATACAGTCTTCCTGAATCCGGTCATGTTGAACTGAATATCTATGATGTTTCAGGAAGGTTTATAGACTCCATAGAGGATGACTGGAAATCTGCGGAAACCCATTCTACCATATGGACTCCAGAGGAGTCAGTTCCAGACGGCTGCTACCTTATCGTGCTTGAAGCCTGTGGAGAAAGGGTTTTCAGGGGGTGTGTGAAGCTCTAGATATTCCTCCTCCAGATATCTTGTTTTCTTTTAGTGACAAGGAACCTATTTCAACATGCGGAAAATCAGCAGAAACAGGATATCCCCCAGCCGTATCTTGACCTGAGCTACCTCATGCAAAAATATTCATCAGTGAGTACAACAGAGGAGGGGCTTATGGAATACTCTGGATATAAAGGATATGCGCGAAGAGTGATATGCCTTGCCTTGCTCGTATGTACAATGCCGGCATTTTCCGGAAGCATCGAATATACCGATTTAACATTTAACGAATCCATAGATGGGGTCAGTGAAGAATGCCCGCAGTGGATACTGAACAATCAAGTTCTCATTGATGTGCTCTATTTCGGCTTTGACGAACAGATACACCGGGGACAGCTTGTTGCTGATGCCCGCGTAGCCGGAGATCTGCAGATAGTATTCATGTTGATACTCGTCATCCGTTTCCCCCTTGGGTCCGTAGTGCCCATATCGCAGCTTGACTGGGATGATTTTGAATCCATGCGGCAAAACAATACGTCGGCATTCAATTATCGCAACGTTCCCTTTTCGGACAGGCTCTCCAATCATGCATACGGATTGGCAATAGATATCAATCCGGTGCAGAATCCCTATTACACAGGCCAGCAGGTATTTCCTGAGGGCGCAGTATATGACCCCTCAACACCTGGCACCCTCTACGACGGGCATCTGGTGGTTCTATTATTTAAGATGCTTGGCTGGAGATGGGGAGGTGACTGGTACGAAAAGGATTACCAGCATTTCGACAAACAACTGGAAGAAATAGCATTACAGGATGTACAAAATCACTATCCATGGCCCCTGGAGAGGTAAAGATGAAAAAAAAAGTATTGGTTCTGTTTGCTCTCGCAGTTCTGGCAGTCACTCTATCCTGCAGCGAAGAAGAAGCCTCGGATTCACAGGTAAACGCAGAACAGATAAACGCAGAACAAGTAAATGAAGAACAGATAAACGAAGAACAGATAAACGAAGAACAGGTAAGCACGGAAGAAGAAAACACGGAAGAGGTTGCGCTCGAGGATGCCCCCAGTGCGTTTCTCGAACTATGCTACGCAACCTCTATCAATATGCCTGAAAACCGTTTTGGCCCTGAAAATGTGTTCGACAATGACCCGAATACCTGCTGGGTCACAATGCCCGGCGCAGCCCCCGACGAAGGGCTTTTCTTCTCCTTTGAGGAACCGGTAATCATCAATGCTATCACCATAGATGTCCTGCCGGGCAGCAGCAGTATTGAAGAAATCACGTATTATCAACTGTATATAAACGGATTGGAAAGCCCTATCCGCAGAGCAGTTGAGGAGCCCATTCCGGTTAACGCCTGGGTGAAGAGAATCTTTGTCCGGATTGATGCCACTGACGCAATGGAGTACCGGGAAAACGGAATCCGTTATACGGGCAGTCTGTCTGTGGGTATCAGCGAAATAACGCTTCTGGTCATAAACGAAGAAGGCAATGAAGTCCCTCTGCAGGTTCAGCCGATTAGAAAAAT
>JAUVUL010000266.1 GCA_030600975.1 Candidatus Aegiribacteria sp. | reverse complement strand
CTCCGGAACAGGTTCGGCTTATCACTGCACATGCAGTTCTACAACGCTGGTGAGCTGGCAATAATAATCAGAAGGTCTTCACGTATTCTGAACCTTGAGATAACCGGCGGAGGAGCAGAAACCATCGCTCTCCGGTCACGGGGCACACCCAGGATCTGCAACAGACTTCTTAAGAGGGCAAGGGATTTTGCCCAGGTTGAAGGTAAGGGTGCAATCACCGAAGATGTTGCCGTTGAGGCCATGGATATTCATGGTGTAGACGAAGCGGGGTTGGATAGCCTGGACATCAAATACCTCAGCGTCATAATCAAGCAGTATGCAGGTGGTCCTGTAGGAGTAGCAGCTCTGGCCGCGACCCTTAACGAAGAGAAAGATACACTGATAGATGTTGTAGAGCCGTATCTGCTGATATCAGGGTTTCTAAACCGGACAAGCAGGGGTAGAATGACAACGCTGAAAGCCTACCGTCACCTGGGGTTGAAACGCAACAGCCAGGAAGAACTCCCTTTGTGAAAACAACCGAACCCCTTCTCCTTCATGCATGCTGCGGCCCCTGCATGACAGTCGTCTGTGAGCAGCTTCAGAGGGAGGGTTTCGCAATCACAGCCTTTTTCTACAATCCCAACATACACCCCTGGAAGGAGAGGGAGAGAAGACTTCATGCACTCACCGAGTACGCCGATTCAAAGAATATTCCTCTTGAGATCGAAGAAGAATATCCGCTGGAAGAGAATATCAGGATGTTACTGGACGCTGAAAACAGATGTTACGCCTGTTTCAAGGACAGGCTTACAGCAACGGCTGACAGAGCTCTGGAACTTGGGATTGAGAATTTCTCCACAACTCTTTCTGTAAGCCCCTACCAGAATCAGGCGCATATAAAGGAAGCCGGGGCTGCAGCTTCCCTGGAAAGCGGCGTCCGATTCATTTACAGAGACTTCAGGGAGTTATACAGAGAATCAATTAAGATTTCCCGGGAAGCGGAAATCTACCGGCAGCCTTACTGCGGCTGCGTTTTCAGCGAACGGGACAGATACCTCAAGCTTAAATCACCAGGACAGATTTAACCTGCACTATCACTATGCTGGAAACAGAACTATGCTTTCTGATTGATAACGCGAAAAGGATACTTACGGGTTCTGTTCTCTGAATAGCTTCTTTTCTCTGAGAAGGCAGTCAGGTTAAGTAGCCATCTTCCGCAGAAGAAAGCATGCCTGGTCACCTTGTTTAGCTGCATTTAACTCTTCTGCTTTCATTTGAAATCTCATTATGTCATTTTTGGTGAAAATGGAACCCCCAATTCCATATTTGTATGACCTTTTATCGTGCAATGGAATTCCCTTTACATATTGTTCACTTCCCCAAAATTGGAATGCATCGGAATCGAATTCAATAGATTCAATCTCAAAACCGGCCTTTTTGGAAAGCAGCTCCATGCTTTTAATGGAATGTAAGAAAAGGTGCCGGGGAGCATCGAGTTGAACCCAGTTTGTTCTATATTGTTTCCATGCAAATGATGAAGCGATAGGGATTCGTATTAAGACAAGTCCTTTGTATTCTGTTTTCTCATGAAGGGTTTTTAATGTGTCCAGGGGATCTGCAAAATGTTCAAAAGAATGATGCAGCATAATGAATTCGAAAGATTCACTTGCTTCGCCAAGGTCTCTTTTAAGAACCCGAACCCCATTCTCATAATAACAATCATCCTGAATATACGGATCAAATCCTGTTAGATCAGAAAAGCCTTTCTTGTGGAGATACATTAGCAGGTGACCAGCGCCGCATCCGACATCCAGTATTTTGGAATCCACATGAACTTCGGCAGATTCTACCCATTTCGGAAGATGTGGCTCACCAAACAGCTTCATCAGGATACTTCCCATAACACCTTTGCCACTCAAGTAATAACCTGTCCTTTGGTGCTTGAGAAACCACCACATTCTGTTTAGTTTTGAGCACTTGGGCTTAGAGAATGAATAGTAATCAGTGGAATAGTATTTGTTTAACGTCTCAGGAATTTCAGCCACCTGCAAGCATTCGCAATTCGAACACTGGAAATACTCGAATTCATCTCGAAATCCGAACATCATTTCACGAGCAACATAGGAAGTATTATTTGCCGAGTTGCCACAGATTCTACATGCCTTAGTGATTTCAGAATGTTTCATTATAAACTTATTCATAAGTGAATATGTGGATTCTGCATTTGTTTCTTAATATCTCTCTATTCAACTTTATCAACTTAAGTGATTCGAAGTCAAGGGGCCATCTTCTGCTTCCCCGATATTCGATTTCACTGTGCGTCAGCAGTGGCATGCAGTACCTGATCGGAGCTGAAATAGATGATGTTGGGCTGATTGTTCGAGGCAATAGCTATTGCTGTTATCCGGGTATCGATACTGTCATTGACCACGGTCGTAACCCGGGTGCCGCTTTCATCGGATAAGTGACAAAGGTGCCCTTCGCTGGCTCCATAATAGGAAATATGAACGGAGTTGCTGGCATCAACAGCAATGGATGGATGTCTATAGGCTGCAGTGGATGTGGTTGCATGAGTATCAGTATTTCAACTGGAGCCATCGTGCCAGGAGTGCAGGATATTTGACGGGCGCTCTGTTCCTGCTGGTTCGATGAGGACTATACGAATCAACCTCCAGATAACGCATTCAGGGATATGCGGTTCTGTTATTTCTCATTACTTGACAGGTGAACATACTTTTTAGTCTATTACTTCTACCAACTCCAACTGAAAGGAGGTGCACATGAGGAAAGGGAAAGGCATACGCACGGAGGTGCTGGCCTAGCTCAGCCCTCTGATATCGGAAACCCCAACAAAGGAGGTGCACATGGTAGGAAATAAAAACAGATGCAGGGAGAATAAGGTCTAGCCTGTTCTCTCTATAAGGACGGGGCCGGAGCGAATATTGCTCCGGCCCTCATTCCATCAGGAAACTGGATTTTCTGAGATTCTGAGATTTTCGGACTAGACAGCGCTCATCTCTCTGCTGCTTTTCTCGATTCTTCAAAATAACGCATTCAGGAATGTATAGACTTACTTTGTTGTCAGCATATCTGCATTTACAACGGTTGCTCTTTCGCAGTATATGCATCTGTAGGTAACTGTATCTTTGTTCTCCAGGAGGAAGTGTTTCGTGGCCCCCAGCTTGTTGGTGGCACAGTTGGGATTGGGGCAGGAGAGTATATCTCTGACTTCCGAGGGCAGTGTGATCTGCCGTTTTTCTGCTACTTTTCCGTTTTTGATAATATTGATGGTCGCGTCGGGGGCTATCAGGGCTATCTTGTTTGTTTCTTCATGCGAGAGTTCGCGGTTTTCAACCTTCAGAATATCCTTGCCACGCGGGTGTTTCTCGGAGTTGAAGCCGATCCCGATTGTCATTATTCCCTCGTTCTCCAGACCCAGTATACGGATTACTTTAAGAGCAAGGGGAGTTGGAATATGATCGATCACAGTACCGTTTTTTATGGAATAAACCTTGTAAGCTCTCGCCATCAGTCCAGCCCTCCAGTCACCAGGCCGAGCAGCGCCTGTCTTGTCGGGATACCATTGTGTGCCTGTGTGAAGTATATCGCGTTAGGCATTGAATCAACTTCTTCTGCGATCTCATCTACCCTCGGCAGGGGATGCATTACCCGTATATCTTTTCCCAGCAATTTTATTGTTTCCTGTGTTATCCTGTATATACCCGCAACTTTTTCATATTCCTGCGGATCACCGAAACGTTCCTTCTGAATTCTTGTAACGTACAGGATGTCGAGATCAAAGTTTCCAGCTTCTTCGAGATCTGCAATGCTCTTGTACCTGGTATTCCTGTCATCCAGCTCTTTCAGTATATGTCCCGGCATCTGCAGCGACGATGGTGAGATGAATATCAGCTCATTACTGAACAGCGCGAGGGCATTGGCAAGGGAGTGAACAGTTCTTCCGTACTTTAGATCTCCCATCATCCCGATTTTCAGATTATCAAGACGTCCAAAACTCTCCTTT
>JAUVUL010000223.1 GCA_030600975.1 Candidatus Aegiribacteria sp. | reverse complement strand
GAAGAAAGCCGGCATAGATATCAGAAAAGTTGCGGACATGGTGGTTGCTGAGAGGCTCAGGCCTATTCTGCAGACCAGTGCTACAACGATTCTGGGGCTTCTTCCACTGGTCCTGTGGCCAATGGCACAGAGTAACGACCTCTGGGAGAATCTCGCCTTTACTGTTGTCTGCGGCATGGTTGTTTCCACGCCCCTTGTACTGATATCTCTGCCTGCACTTATACAGTTGACTTCCCGGAAAGAGAGGAAGAAGAAGTGATTAGAAAATCAGCTTTCGCCGTATCTATTATTGTTCTGTTTCTTGCCGCCTGCGGTGGTGAGGAAGAAGAGGCTGAAATGGAGACCCTTGAACCTTCCCCTCTGCCGGTAACGGCAGCAGTGGCTGCAGTTGATACACTGTTCGAAGTTGTGGGATCAACGGGAAGGATAGCATCGGCAAGAACCCAGCGCCTTACCGCACAGATTCAGGGAGAAATCGTTCAGGCCCCCGAATATGTTGGAATGGGAGTAAGCGATGGAGAGGTCATATTCAGGATCGCCTCCGGTGAGAGCGCTTCAAGGTTATCAAGCGCAAGCAGCTCTTATCGGAACTCACAGGCCCTGTACGAATTCGAATGCGAGAATTACAGGGGCGAACTCACACCGGAAGTTATGAGCATGCTCCGTCAGACCACAGGACTGGCCGACGCACAGACAAGCCTGGCTTCAGCTCAAACGCAGTACAGCAACGCTGCCATCAGGGCGGGTTTTAACGGATTGGTGTCCGACGTATCGGTAAGGGAAGGGATGGTTGTCTACCCCGGTACCGTCCTTGGAGAGATCATAGACCCCTGGAGTCTTCAGGCGAAGGTGAACCTCGATGAACGTGAACTCGCACGGTGCGCGGGTGGCCAGAGGGTTTACGTTACAATTCCCTCTCTCAACGATACTACAGTGGTTGGAACTGTGGCATCGGTATCCCCGGTTATTGACCCTTCAATGAGGGCCGGAGAGGTCATTATCGATCTTCCTGCCATACCCAACCTCAGGACCGGAGCCACCGCAAGGCTTGAGATAGTTATAGCCGTGTATCCGGATCGGCTTGTAATACCCCAGGAGGCCGTGCTGATAAGGGATGACCGTGATATGGTATTCGTCGTTCTGGATGATCACGCCGACTGGCGTTACGTTACGCTGGGTCCGGAAGGCAGAGGTATAGTTGCCGTGGAAGATGGGTTAGAATCGGGTAACCAGGTTATCACCTCCGGGCATTACTCCCTTGCCCACGGCGCTCCTGTAGCGGTGGTGAACTAGGGATGGACCTGTCTAATCTCCTTCGATACAATTAGGACTATCTCTCGTCATATATATGGGGTATCCAACATCTTTATAGAATATGCTTCTCAGAGAACCAGCACATGCAATGACAGTAACTGAGGACGTTAAATGCGGAAAAAGATAATACTCAAATCGATTCGCAACGGTTGGGTATCCTTATCCATATTGTACATGGCAGTATTAGTCGGTGGTTTCATATCTTGTATTGCTCCTCTCGTACTTGGAGATTCAGTCAACAACATGATGGGGGGTGAAGGGTCCATAGTACTTTCATTTTCGAGAATCCGTCTCCTCCTCTTAGTTGGTATAGGTGCTCTTTTCGTTCAACACCTTAATTCTGTCCTTCAAAAGGTTTTTTATCGGTCTTATTTGGTATTGTGGATACCAGAGATGTGTTCGAAACTTAATCGTATAGAGTTGCGAACAGTTGAGTCATTCGAAACAGGTTATCTGAACAGGAGAATCTCTTCTGAAATAAAAACAATTCCACAAATATTTTCTCAGGAAGTACCTGGTTTAATCGAGTCTGCTCTGGTAATGCTATTCAGTTTATATATGCTGATTAAACTCCTTCCAAATGTATCATTAGCTCTAGTGTTGGCCGCTGTCGTTCTTATTCCAATTGGTATTCCCATTGTCAGAAAGGTAAAGCGCCTGCTGAAGGAAACTATTGAGTGCTGGTCAAAGCTTGAAGGTGTATCAACTTTCTTTGTTACTTCTCAATTGCAGATTAGAGCCTTTAGAGCTTTCCAGAGAATTCGAAAAAACATAGTTTCGCAAGTCCGCTTGACTACAACAACAGATCTTAGAAATTCCATTCGGAGTCTTCTATTGATGTCGAGTCTGCTCATTCTTATTACAGCGGGTTTGATTGCTTTTCTGATCTATGCGGAGAGTTCACCCCAGGTTGCCACTGCTAATGCTGGAACGATAGTAGCATTTCTTGGCTATCTTCTCATTTTTACCGGTAGGATTAGTGGTCTGACTTCTGTTTTGGGCAAAATGCAAAACTCCCTTGCTTCTCTGGACAGAATGGCTGAATTCATGAGTATACCGGAACACGCCATTAAGATATGCGCAATACCCGGTGAAAAAATACAATCAATGGTTGTTAATAATCTATCTGCTGCAATAGATGATAAAACGGTATTTTCTGGATGCAGCTTTGAAGCACGCAGTGGAGATATAATTGCGATTAAAGGGAAAAGTGGGTGTGGGAAGACCACTCTACTAAGAACATTGTTTGGAATATTGCCCAGATCCAGCGGTGAGATTCTCCTGAATGGAATTCAAGTTGATGGTCTTAATTCTGTTAAGAACAAAGTGGTTTATCTGCCGCAGGAAATAAAGTTCTTTCGTAACTCAATACAATGGAATCTGGAAATACTTTCCGGGGTAGAGATTGACCAGCAAGAATTAAAGGAAATCATCGATAAGGTTCATCTGAGTACAAGAATCGATACAAGTTCTTTACAAAATATCAACTTGACTGAAGGAGGCAGCAACCTCTCAGGTGGAGAAAAACAACGTCTGGCTATGGGAGCTGTACTGTTAATGGAACCATCGATAGTGCTTCTTGATGAACCAACCTCACAATTGGATGCATATACAGAAAAGATGATCCTGGATATTGTGAAGGATCTTGCTGATAAAGGATCTATTGTGTTCTTCGTTGCTCATAAGACTTCCATAAATAGAATAGCTACGAAAGCAATCGATATGGATGTTCTCAATGATCATGGAGAAATATCAATTGACACCTTGTAATACAGCGTAAGCCTCCTGTTAAGCGGACAGTTCATAAGAGGAGTCATCTGCAGTTAACATTTCTCTGTAAACGGTTGGCGGCAACCCCTTAAGAGAGCTATGTGGCCGCCATTCATTGTAACTTCTTATCCAGTTCTCTGTAATCTCTCGAACACAATCCTGACTATCGAACAAATAAGCGTTCCAGACCTCCTCACAATAAGTGCAATTGAATCTTTCTATGTAAGCATTCTGGTAGGGTGTCCAGCGACATTCTCGTCCGAACGAACCGGAGAGGAAAATGCCGCTGGACAAATGAGCATGCTTAGAAGGAATTCAGGGCTGCCTTCATCTCCTCCAATTGTGTCGAAAGCGTAGCTGAATTTTTACCGAAGAGTGAATTCCCTGCTCATAATATCCCCTCTGAATTCCTGCATTTATTAAAAGAGAACAGCTACCTTATTCGGTATCCAGTAGATCTCTTATCCTCTGGTTAAGTGCAGCAAGGCTGAAGGGCTTATTCAGTATCTTAATATCACCCATTTTAATGTCAGCAGGCAGCATATCGCTCTTCGCGTAGCCTGTCATATAGAGGATGCCGCCGTTGAAACCGTTTTCTTTCAGCTGAGAAGCAAGAACTACGCCGTTAATGCCAGGTAATACAATATCGGTAAGAAGGAGCTGGAATTTTCCACAGCTGCCTTCAGAGATTTCCAACGCCTCTTCCGCCGTCACGGCTGACACCACTTTGTATCCCTCTCGGGAAAGGTGCTGCTCAACTATGCTTCTCAGGGCGTCATCGTCCTCCACCAGAAGAATGCTTTCACCCTTGCTGGATTCAGTGCCTTGTATAGTCTGCACCTCATCGGGAATATGTTTTCCTTCAACCCTGGGCAGGTACACATTGAAGGTTGTACCTACCTCGGGTTCGCTGCTTACCTCTATAACTCCGTTGCTCTGCTTGATTATGCCGTACACCATGGCAAGACCCAGACCGCTGCCTTTATCACTCAACTTGGTGGAATAGAAGGGTTCGAAGATACGCGCCTTGGTATCTGCGTTCATTCCACACCCGGTATCACTGATGGAGAGCTGCACATATTGACCCGGATGAAGATCGGGATTGATTACCAGTGAATGTTCGTCAATATCAAGGTTGCTTACCTCGATGGTGAGTTTACCGCCTGATTCCATGGCATCCCTTGCGTTTATCGCCAGATTGACGATCACCTGTTCAATCTGACTTTCATCCGCTAATACGCATCCTACGTCCTGCGAGAAGGATGTGAATAACTGGATATCCTCGCTCAGGAGCCTGCTCAGCATCCTTTGAAGCCCCGATACGACCTTGCTCAGGTTCAGAACCTTCGGCTGGAGTATCTGCTGCCTGCTGAATGCCAGAAGCTGCCGCGTGAGTACAGAAGCGCGGTCAGCGGCTTTGGATATCTCCTCGGCATCAGGCCGAAGGGGATGGTTTTCGGGAAGATCCGAAAGGATGAACTCAGAATGACCCTT
>JAUVUL010000177.1 GCA_030600975.1 Candidatus Aegiribacteria sp. | reverse complement strand
GTACAGCGGAAGAAAAGGAACTATTCGTTGTCCACATGATTACAGATTCTGATGGAAACAAATCCTATGAGGTCAACAGGGAGAGGTTCCTGGGCAGGGGAGGTTCCTCCGGTAATCCAAAGTTCCTGCGCGATCAAAAGGCGGCTTTTTCGACAAGGAAAAAGGGAGCAACACTTGATCCTGTCATGGTCGCCGCCATCGAGATTGAACTGCTTCCACGTGGAAGTGCCACGCTCTTCTTTGTCACCGCCGCAGCCCGTGATCGGGCTGCGGCGTACTACCTTGTAAAGCGCTACAAAAGCCGTTCTACTATTGACGAAGCCTTTGCAAGGGCCGGCTCCTTCTGCAAGCGCGAATTGGCCAGAATGAACCTTACATCCATGGAACTGGAGCGGATGCAGCTTCTCCTTTCGGTGCTTGTTTATCCGGGAAATGCTCTTCGTTCCGGATCGAGCATTCTCAAGAACAACACTCTTGGACAGCAGGGACTGTGGCAGTTCGGTATATCCGGTGATTATCCTCTGCTTCTTGTCACTGTGGACAAAAAGGATGACACAACCCTTGTGTATGATCTGCTCAGAGCACACGCATTCTGGCGAAGCAGGGGACTTATGATAGATTTCGCGATTCTGAACATGAAGGAAAGTTCCTACGAGCAGGATCTCCAGGACCAGCTTGAAGGTCTTATCTCCCACACCGGAGGAGAAAAATGGATGAACCACCGGGGAGGATTATTTCTTCTGAGGGCAGATCAAATGGAAGAGCGTGAAATGATACTGCTGCAAACGGTAGCCAGAGCCACGCTTGATTCCAGGGCAGGTTCCCTCGGCAGACAGCTGGAGCGACTTGCCGAAAGACCTGTAAGGCTCCCGGAATTTGTTCCCACACTGCCATCTGCAGATGGAGAAAAGACCAGACCGCTGGAAAGACCGGAAGGTCTCCTCTTTGACAACGGTACAGGAGGGTTTACTCCGGAAGGCAGAGAGTATATCATCTATCTCGATGGCGAAAACCAAACACCCGCTCCATGGATCAATGTCATCGCCAATCCCTCTTTCGGTTTCACAACTTCAGAGGCCGGTATGGAATGCACCTGGGCTGAAAACAGCGGAGTGAACCGCCTTACTCCATGGAGGAATGATCCCGTAACAGATATACCTGGCGAGATCATCTATCTCAGAGACGAGGAGACAGGTACGTTCTGGTCTCCCACTCCGCTTCCCGTGCGGGAGAATGAACCTTACGTCATCACCCACGGAGCAGGCTACACAACCTATCGGCACTGCAGTCATGGTCTGGAACAGCGGCTTGTCGCCTGTGTCTCACTCAATAATCCCTTTAAAGCCGTGAGCCTCAAACTGGTGAATCTATGGAGCTGCAACAGGAGAATCACTGTAACATTCTACCTCGAACCTGTCATGGGCACGACCAGATCTGAGATGCAGCAGTACATAGTTCCGGAGTATAACGCGGCAGGTCAAGCTCTAATGGCCCGGAATACCTACAATTCGGAATTCAGGGAGAAAGTTCTCTTCCTTGCAGCAAGCCGCGAACCAAACGGTCTCACGACTGACAGGACAGAGTTCCTTGGACGCCGGGGAAGCTACTCCAGCCCCGCGGCTCTCGGTCGTGTGGGGCTTTCAGGTACTGTAGGAAGCGGACACGACTCGTGCCTTGCCATGCAGATCATGATCTGGATTGGACCGGGTGAGGAAAAGGAGGTCACGTTTCTCCTGGGACAGGGCGAAGACAGGGAGAACGCTCTCAGTCTCATAAAGCAGAACATGATAAGAGCGCGAGAGGGCGCTGTCCTCACTGATGTTACAGCTTTCTGGGACAACCTGCTCGGGAAGGTTCAAGTTAAGACGCCCGATATGGGAATGAACCTCATACTCAACAGATGGCTGATCTACCAGACACTCTCCTGCAGGATCTGGGGCCGCACAGCTCTTTACCAGTCGAGCGGAGCCTTCGGTTTCCGTGATCAGCTCCAGGATGTCATGGCGCTGAGCAGTACCGCACCCGGGATATTCAGGAGCCATATACTGAAGTCGGCATCAAGGCAATTCAGAGAAGGAGATGTTCTCCACTGGTGGCATCCTCCATCAGCCAGAGGGATTCGAACAAGGTGCTCGGATGATCTTCTGTGGCTTCCCTACGTAACTGCCGTTTACATTGATAAAACAGGAGACCTATCGATTCTTTCCGATTCGGTCGGTTTTCTGGAGGGACCTCCACTGGAAGATGAAGAGACCGAGCACTACGCGCTATACAGTGAGAGCAGGAAGAAGGCTACCCTCTACGATCACTGTCTTCTCGCGCTGAAGAAGGGATCGACGAAAGGAGAGCATGGTCTTCCACTGATTGGAAGTCACGACTGGAACGACGGAATGAATCGTGTCGGCATCGAAGGCAGAGGTGAAAGCGTATGGCTCGGATGGTTCCTCCTTGATACATTGAAGAGGTTCGCTCCCGTCTGCGAACTGATGGGAGACACTGCCAGAGCGAGAAAGTATCTCAACCAGGCGGAGAAGCTCAGGCAGGCTCTCGAAGAAAATGCCTGGGATGGAGACTGGTACCTCCGCGCCTTCTGCGATGATGGCTCTGTTCTTGGCTCGAAAGAGAACATCGAGTGCCGTATCGACTCGATTGCGCAGTCCTGGGCTGTTCTTTCAGGTGCCGGGGAACCCGGCAGAGTGGAGAAGGCAATGGGGTCAGTCCTGGAAATGCTGGTGGATATCGAGGACCAGCTCATTCTCCTCTTCACGCCGCCATTCGATAAAACAGAAAGAGACCCGGGCTACATAAAGGGTTACCTGCCCGGTATAAGGGAAAACGGCGGTCAGTACACACATGCAGCCGTATGGGTGGCCTGGGCTTTTGCCAGATTAGGAAAGGGGAACACTGCTGAAACCCTTTTCCGACTCATGAATCCCGTCTATCACAGCGACACTTCACTGAAGATGAATAAGTACAGGGTGGAACCATACGCGGTTGCGGCGGACATCTACAGCATACCTCCGTACAGAGGAAGGGGAGGCTGGACATGGTACACAGGCGCCGCGGGCTGGCTCTACCGTCTGGGTATGGAAGCTATACTTGGAATCACCCTGAAGGGTGACAGACTGATAATCGATCCATGCATACCCGAATGCTGGAGCGAGTTCACTGCAACGATTCGGTACGAATCTTCCGTATATCATATACTTGTGGAGAATCCTGAAGGGATTTCCAGTGGTGTCGCGAGTGTAGAAATGGACGGAGAATACTTCACTGAGGGATACATTCCACTGGTTGATGACCAGGCAGAGTATAATATCAGAGTGATTATGGGATAAATAACTGATAAAGAAACCACTTTTGTTATACAGTGTCATACCTGAATAACTGAACTGTTGCATGAATATAATCCACTTTGTTTACCTGCCTGCTATTTGCAGTTGTATTTTCACACTCATTCTGGTGAAATACTGTTGTTATTTTGTAGATATAAACCATTCACATTATAATCCGCTCGATAATCAAGGTTGCTTGAGTGTTGTGTTTTCTTTCTGATGGAGGATTCATGTCTGCAGTATGGTTTATTCCGGTATTACTTGTTGCGCTGACAGGTGCTGTTCCTGACAATATGGGTTTTGAGGATTTGGATGACGAAGGCCTGATGCCCCTGAACTGGATCATTGAGGGTGAAGGTTACTCCGGGTACAGTGATTCCGTGGTGGTGTTCAGCGGGGATCGTTCCATCAGAATTGAGTACACGGAATCGGGTGGCTACTACGGCCATATCTCACAGATCATACCTTTCGCTTACCAGGGAGAATCAATCACATTAAGCGGTTACCTTCGTTCCAGAGATATGGGAAATGAGTCTTTCGCAGGCCTGACTTTGGATCTGTACGATGCTCAGGGTGATGCAGCGTGTTCTGAATACATGTATCTGGAAGAGTTGCAGTCTGATACAGACTGGCAGCAATTTGAGATAACTATGGAGAATAGCATTTTTGGCGACACACTGTACCTGGGTGTGTATCTCATGGGACCCGGTACTGTATGGGTAGATAACCTTGAGCTGATGCTGGACGGAGAGCCTGTTTCTCTGGCAGTGGAGCGTGATCTGCCCGGTGCGCAACTGGATCATGAGTTCGACTCCGGGTCCGGCCTTGAATTCACAGAAGTTGATGATTTTCAGATAGAGTCACTGGTGTTGCTGGGTAAGGTGTGGGCCTTCCTGAAGTACCACCATCCCCAGATAGGCAGAGGAGATGTAAACTGGGATTACTCACTGATACGGGTACTGCCCGCTGTGCTGGAGGCATCAACGGAGTCTGATCGACAGCAGGCTATCCTTTCTCTGGTGGAGGGACTTGAACCGGTCATTGCGGCAGAATGCTCTATGCCTGCACCGGATGAGATCCATCTGAGTCCTGATCTGAGCTGGATAGATGATCCAGAAGTCGGTTCTGAGCTTGCCTCTGCTCTCCGGAGTGTTTACGAGGGACGATATCAGGAAACTCATTACTATGTAAGAGGAACACCATATTCCACCTTCAGTGAGTGTGAATACGAGGACATGGACATACCGGATACGGGATTCCGGCTGCTGGCTCTGTACAGGTACTGGGGGATCATAGAGTACTTCTTCCCCTACCTTTACGCCATCGACGGAGACTGGGATGATGCACTTAGAATTTACATTCCAGTGTTTACCGCTGCAGATACTCCGCTTTCCTATCAGCTTGCCCTGCAGAAGCTCATTGTTTCCATCGGTGATTCCCATGCGAATATCTGGAATGAACCTGATGCTCTTCAGGAGTTTTACGGCAATCTATACGTTCCACTATGGCTCGTTTATATAGAAAATCAATGGGTTGTTGACGAATACCTGCATGAGTCTGCTGTTGCCTCCGGTATTGAGCACGGTGATGTGATCGTTGCTATTGACGGCCAGCCGGTTACCGGCAGGACAGAAGAGCTGTACCCGTATGCAAACGGCTCAACAGAGAACTCGCTCTACGAAATACTCGGCCGCAAAATACTCAGGGGAAACGCTGAAACAGTTGCTCTTGCCGTTCAAAGGGGTGGTAACACGCAGGTTGCAAGCGGATATTTTTCATTGTAGATTCCATATGCTGTC
>JAUVUL010000097.1 GCA_030600975.1 Candidatus Aegiribacteria sp. | reverse complement strand
GTGGGGAAGATCTCCGGGATATCTTCTTCAGAATAACCGGTACAGGCCCCGCCGATGTTGCAGGCTTCTTCTCGGAGAAGTAGCACAATTTTTCAACTACTGGTATAATTAATAGATTAATCATATTATAATCAGTGAAGTTACTAGATTTATAGTAAATTCCCTACAAACACAATTTCCTGTCACCAAGAGAAGAAACCGTATGTTCATTTGATTATATTCAAGCATATTGAACAGGATAACTGTTCATCAGCAAGATACACGAGGTTGTTAATTATGGAACCCATCGTACGCAGGATCCCCACCGGCCCTCTTGATGTGAACTGCTACATAGTCGGATGCCCCCATTCGCGCGAGTGCGTGATCATCGATCCCGGAGGTCACGGGGAAAGAATCGTTGAAACACTTGGAAGGCTTGATCTGAATCCGGTTGCGCTGATAGATACTCACGGGCATTTCGATCATATCGGTGGAAACGCTTACCTGATGGCTGGTATGGATTCTCTCCGACTTTACCTTCATGCAGATGATCTGCATTACCTCAGGAATGCCAGGGAGCATGCTGATTACTGGAGCATGTCGTTTGAAGATTCACCCGAGCCCACCGACCTGCTTCAGGGCGGAGAAGAGATCAAATCAGGTAGGCTCCGACTTGGAATAATTCACACACCGGGTCATTCTCCCGGCGGGATAAGTATCTATTTACCAGGGCATGTATTCACCGGAGACGCGCTTTTCGAGGGATCAATAGGAAGGACTGACCTTCCTGGCGGGGATTACGACCTGCTGATTTCCTCAATCAGAGAGAAACTCCTTGTTCTTCCCGGCGATACCATCGTACATCCCGGTCACGGTCCCGAAACCACCATAGCTGAAGAGAGAAGAAATAATCCTTTCCTTCATTGACCGATAACCCCGGTTACCATCCTGAACATACCGTCGGGCCCCTCAAAACCCGGCTCCGTAGTATTCAGTATAATGGCAACCAGGCTGTCATTGTAAACATATATATCTCTTATACGATAGCTGGATACGTACTCGTACCCCGGCTGCGGTGATTCGTCAAGAAGATGCATTACTATATTACTACCGTTCGAATCCGTAATCAGTACTTCCAGAAGAGCAGGCGTATCGAACATGGAAAGCCAATCGGGAGGGGAGTCGGGCATTCTCCTGTGGTTCAATATGCTGAGGCTGTATTCCGGTCCTCTGTACATAAGCGAACCCACCCAGGTCACGAACGACACGCTTTCCGGTTCTGCGTCTGTATCGGTAAGCGGGTGGCAGATGCAGTGTACACCCTTATTCCCCGGTGATATTCCAAGACTGTCAAGAAAGGATTCGGAATCTTCAAGAACGGTTTTTCTGGCCGGATTCATGGAGTTTTCATAGCACATCTCGACACCGTCAATGAACATCATTCCTTCGGTCCAGGGTACTTCAAATTTCCTGATTATAATGTTATCAGGGACCGACAAGATCACAATTTCCGCACCGGGGAATCCGCTTCCATCAGCAATCCAGTATTGTTCCATCGCGACGTATCTTCCATCATCGGAAAAGCCGAGGAACTCAACGGAAGCCAGAGAGGCGGCACTGGAGACGCCAGCTGCGAGGAAAAGGAACAGAACAGAGAGACCGAAAGGTTTCATAATACCCCTTTGTCGTATGTTTGATCGTTTCCGGTGAGCTTCTCTTTCATTAATGTATAAAATAGTATAGTTGAAAGGTTGTGGAAGTAAAAACTCCGAAAACATTTTTCAGGGACGGTGAAGAGTGCTTCAATCGATAAATCCCTTTACGGGTAAAGTCATCCGGTCATGGCATGGGAATACTCCGGACGAAGTCGAGAATATCATTGAGAATGCCGACAGAGCTTTCAGAATCTGGCGCGATACCAGGATGGACCTGCGGGCTGAGAAGCTGAGGAATCTTGCTTATCTGCTTGACTCAGGGAAGCACCAGCTGGCAGTGGAGATGGCCTCGGAGATGGGCAAGCCTGTGGCCCAGGGGCAGTCCGAAATTGAGAAATGTGCATGGGTCTGCAGGTACTATGCGGAATACGGTTCCCGCTTGATTACCAGGAAGACCAGGAAAACCGATGCGGATAAGTGCTACGTCTGTTATCAGCCCCTCGGAGTCATATTCGCCGTTATGCCGTGGAACTTCCCGTTCTGGCAGTTTTTCAGGTTCGCTGCACCTGCCGTAATGGCGGGAAACACCTTCATTCTCAAGCATTCCCCCAACGTTACCGGATGTGCCCTGAGTATCCCGGAGCTGTTCAGGGACGCAGGCTTTCTGGATGGCCTGGCCGGGCTTCTTCTCGTTCCGGAGGAAAAGGTTCCCGAAGTATCCCACAGGATAATCACCGACGAAAGGATAAAGGCAGTCACGCTTACCGGGAGCGAAAGGGCAGGCAGGGCAGTAGCTTCGGAGGCGGGATCTGCCATAAAGAAGTGTGTACTGGAACTTGGTGGGAGTGATCCAGCGATAATTCTGGAAGATGCGGATCTTAAGCATGCAGCCGCTGAATCGGCGTTTTCCAGGCTTATCAATTCAGGGCAGAACTGCATCGCGTCCAAGAGGTTCATTGTAGTTGAAAGTGTTTACAGCGAGTTTCTTGGACTGCTTGTGGATGAGATGAATACCAGGAGGATGGGCGATCCGATGGATATGAAAGTGGACATTGGACCCATGGCAAGGTACGATATTCGAGACAACATCCACAGGCAGGTCATGGAAAGTATTGAGATGGGAGCTGAACTGATCACGGGAGGCAGTCTACCGGATCATCATGGAGCTTTCTATCCGCCTACAGTACTCACGGGCTGCAGAAAGGGAATGCCCGTTTTTAATGAGGAAACCTTCGGGCCTGTAGCAGCAGTCTGTTCTGTTAAGAATGAGGGTGAAGCTGTCAGGCTTGCGAACGATACTTCTTATGGCCTCGGGGCTTCAGTATACACGCGTGAAAGCGCCAGGGGAGAGAGGATAGCTCTTGAGCTTAACGCGGGAGCCTGCTTTGTGAACACATTTGTCCGGTCTGATCCCAGGCTGCCCTTCGGCGGAATCGGTCTTTCAGGTTTCGGCAGAGAGCTGTCCCGAAGTGGGATGCTTGAATTCATGAACTGCAAAACGATTTACATCATGAATGAATGATGACTGCTGAAAGAGGATCGGAGATCATTATGAAATGGAGAAGTCAGTGATGAAATATCCAAAATGTCCTTCGTGCGGATATGAGCTTTACGATAAGACCGATCAATGCCCCTTCTGCGGCAGCGATCTGCCCCGTCGATCAGTATCATCTCCTTCCACGGGCTCTTCATCAGGTTACCGCGTGAAGCTGATTGTAGTACTATCTTTAGTGCTGGCTGTTGCAGGAGGTGTATTTACTTTTTTCATGGCAATGCGGTCGGAGGAAGCCAGCAAAATTTCAGTGGAGATATCCGAGCAGCACGGATTCTCGGAGACTAACGAACGACACTGCGTGGAAAACATGTACAGGATTCTGGATGCGGAGAATGAGTATATGACTCAGAACGGCCGTTTCGCGGATAACATCGTTGAACTTGCTGAATTTGACAGTACGCTGAATCTTGTATGCCCTGAAAGCGGCCTGCCCTACAGCATAATTAATACAAAGCAGTCAATTCAGGTTAGATGCTCAGTTCACGGTGAAATATAGCACCTGCTTGCATAATTCAGTGTAACATCATGTTAGTGTAACCATTCACTTCTATAATCATGAACAGCATGAACTGAACATAATTGTCGGATGCGATTGGAACCGGTGAAACTTTATAAAGACCGCCTTTTGAGTATAAAGCGCCGATCGAGCTACGGGATCTATGAAAATTTCGTCACTCCATCGATAAATGCGAGAACGAATAGCCGGGAGACAGATCGGAATCCTGATTATCAAATAGAAACTGCGCAAAATTCACAATCTTGGAGTATTTGACAACTGATCCTAAATAAACTCACCGGACTCAAATGTAGCTTTACATTGTTAAGGTGTTAAAGAAAAAGACTGAACTGGAAATCATTCAAGTAGTTGTCTCGATAGGTGCAATATCTGTATTATCGAGTTACTTAATCTGGACAATTGAATTTCAGAATGAAGGGATATAGCAGTGTTTGAAAAGGTGAGTTGGCATCTGGCACTGATCCTGATAGTTGTCTTCGCTGGCTTCGTGTTCCTAGTTTTTTCACCGATGCTAAACTCATTTTTTGACCCGCAGGATTTCATCTCATTCCTGAATCCTCTCAGGGCAGAAAAGCCTGTAGTACAGTACATGGTTGAGAGCTGGAGCTGGATTAACAATGAGGGGGAATTTATTGGCTTCTTCAGACCCCTGACAAATGTTACATTCATGCTGGAGTATCCTCTCTTCGGTCATAATCCACTGGGATACAAGCTGGTTAATCTGGGAATACACCTGTTGTGTGCTTTTCTAATAGCCAGGCTGGCAATGCTATTGTCTCGCAGGAAATGGCTGGCGGTGTTTACAGCCATGTTGTTTACCGTTCATCCGGGTACAGTGGTTGCTATAGGATGGATCGCAGCACGATGCGATATTCTGGCAACTCTTTTTTCCGTTATGGCTCTTAGCTCAACTTTTTTACTCTCCCGGAATTCAGAAGTAACATGGAAGGCTGTAACTCCAGCTATTTTTGTTCTGCTGGCAGTAAGCAGTAAAGAGTTGGGTATGGCAAATTTCATCGCTTTGCCAATTATGTACTTTCTCTGGCCGGGGAGGAAAAAACGTAAGAGAAACACACTATATTTTACCGGGTCTCTGGTAATAGTTGCGGTAGTTTATTTACTAGTAAGACAAATGATATTCGGTGACATAGGTGGATATGGCGTCTATGCCAGATTAACAGCAATTCCCAGGGATGTAGCCATTCTGGTTTCACAGGCAACCGGTTCTTTATTTCTAAGACTACATATATTCAGATATTTGCTGTATCTGTTTGTGGGATATGTAATAGTGAATTATGCCCGTGGTGAACTACATAAATGGCGTGAAGTAGGAGTTGCCATACTTGTTACAGGTGCCTACAGTTACCAATCGATAATTGGCGATGTGTGCACACACTATGTGTACGTTGCGTCGGTTTTCACCGTGTTATTCCTGGTGTATTTTGCGGGAAGAATTGAAATCCCGGGTAGAGAAGGAAGACATTTCTTAACAGGAATTGCCTTGCTTGTCCTTCTTGCAGCAGGATATTCAACCAGACATGAATGTCAGGATTTCAGAAACAAATATGTCAATTGTAGAAGAATATTCACTGCACTGGAAGAAATATCTGACCTGCTTCCTTCGGAAAGCGGAGCAGTCTGTATAATTCAGGCAACTGGCAATACTCCGATTGAGAGAGCAATGAAGATTGTTACTATTTATATGGGTTATATAGACACTGACAGCGAATGCACGTATCTTGTCTCCAGAGAAGTAATAAATGAAAGCGATCTCCCGATTCTTGTATGGGAAAATGACAGGATTGTAATCAAGTAATGCCCCCGAATGGGTCTGGCTCAAGTGAATGTACAATAAAATTTCGAGATTTTGCTTAACGAAAATAACTCTAATAAAATATAGTAATTACGTATATATTACTTCAATAGTGATGATATACGGTCAAACAAATTGAGGAAATGTGCTACGTTCCCAGGGTGCGGTGGTAGACACGTACCCTTCGGTGGAGACGTTTCTCGTAGAGTTTCCACATGGCCTGGATCTTTTTATTGTCTTCCAGTTCATGGTTACTCTCAGCGAATTCCATCTTTCTTTTAAAAACGCTTTTTCCAATTTCATAGGTCATGAGAGCATCCACGCCTTTTCCCTGGTATGCAGGAAGAATGCCGGCAAGGTAGAAATCAAGGATTTTACTTTTTTTCATTGCCCTCAGAATATGGATGAAACCGAACGGAAAAAGCCTGCCCTTTGCCTTCTGGAACGCCTTTGACAGATTGGGCATGGCAATTATAAACCCAACAAGCCTGTCTCCGTCGACAGCGAGCTTGATGAATTCCGGATCCACCTGTCCGAGATAAGCATTTATGTAGTAGTCGATTTCCTTCTCATCCAGCAGAGTTGTGCCGTACAGCTCTTTGTAGCTTTCGTTCAGAACGTCGAAAATCTGATGTCCCCACTTCTTCGAGAGGTTTTTTGTAGTATTCTCATTGAATACATTTACAGTGCTTCTTTTCTTTATCAGGGCTGTCAGGCGTTCAACCTTCTCGGGGAGGGTTTCAGGAACGGTTATCTTGTATTCAACGTAGTCCACTTCTTTCACGTAACCCCTTGATGTTACCAGATCGTTGTACCATGGAGGGTTGTAGCTGCCTGCTATTGTTGGGAGTTCATCGAATCCTTCAACAAGAAAACCCGTCATATCGTTGTCGGTAAAACCCATTGGCCCTGAAATCTCGGTCATTCCCTTTTCGGCAAGCCAGTTCTCCGCAGCTTCGAGGAGCGCGTTGGCTGTTTCCAGATTATCCTCACACTCGAACCATCCGAATCTTCCGCAGTCCTTGCCCAGTTTATCCAGGTATCTCCTGTTTATGATGACTGCAATACGGCCGACGGGTCTACCATCACGCCAGGCCAGAAAGAATTCTGTATCACAGTACCTGTAGGATGGATTCTTTTCCGGATCGAATTGAGCCTTTTCCTGAGAGATAAGAGGGGGGATCCAGAGAGGATCATCACTGTATAGCCTGTAGGGCAGCATGATGAATTGTTTCAGCTCGCTTTTTGTTTTGACAGGTTTAATAACAGCAGACATGAAAGCTCCTTATTGGTTCTGGTATCAGATGAATCTAATCTTATGAAGTCCAGGGTCAAATACTAGGAGC